>NZ_AVAF01000097.1 GCF_000445185.1 Thermoanaerobacter sp. A7A | reverse complement strand
AAGAAGCATTGAAGAATGGTGACAAAGTTCAATTAGTAGGGTTTGGCACATTTGAAGTAAGAGAAAGAGCTGAAAGAAAAGGTAGAAATCCTCAGACAAAAGAAGAAATAACTATTCCTGCTTCAAAAGCTCCTATTTTCAAAGCAGGAAAAGCGTTAAAGGATTTAGTAAATTCTTAAGAAAATCAGGTCTTTATGACCTGATTTTCTTACTTTTGTCTGGAGGTAAGAAGTATGAGAGTCGACAAGTTTTTGAAAGTTTCAAGGCTTATCAAAAGGCGTACGATTGCAAAAGAGGCCTGTGACAAAGGATTAGTTTTTATAAATGGCAAGCAAGCAAAAGCTAGTGACGAAGTAAAAGAACATGATATAATAGAGATAAACTTTGGAAATAAAATTGTCAAAGTAGAGGTTTTAGATGTAAAAGAACATGCTTTAAAAGACGAGGCTTACAAAATGTATAAATTGATAGAAGAATGAATGATTTGTGAAAATCCCTCAAATACTATAAACAAAAGTATAGGAGGGATTTTAATTGTATAGGAACAAACTGAAATTAATTGCGGTGTTAGTAGCTTTGTTATTTGCCATGACTGCTTGCAAGCCGCCTACAAAAAAACCAGAACCTATTAGGAAGCCACGAATGGAACTACCTAAAATACCTGCCAAAATAAATGCAGGAGAGAAGAAAGAGCCTATTCTTAAAGTTTATGTTGTGCAAACGGGCAAAATAGAAAAAATGCCTCTAGAAAAGTATGTTGAAGGAACGGTGGCAGGAGAGATAAAAAATTATTGGCCAATTGAGGCTTTAAAAGCCCAGGCGATTTTAGCTAGGACATATGTTTTAAATTTTGTAAGTACTAAAAAGTCAAAATATCCTGGAGCCGACATATCAACAGATTTTGAAGAGGCACAAGCTTGGAACCCTTCAAATATAAATTCTAAAATAAAAGAAGCCGTAAAAGATACGCGAGGTGTAGTTGCTGTATATGACGGAAAATTTATAAATGCATGGTTTCACTCTCATGCAGCAGGACAAACTGCTTTAGCTAAAGAAGGCCTTAATTATAAAAAGGCGGAACCTCCTTACATTGTAAGTGTAAAGTCAAATGATAGTCCTGATGCACCGGCTAATGTAAAGCATTGGACAGCTACTTTTACAAAAAGTGAAGTGATTAATGCGTTAAAGAAAATGGGGCTTGGAATAAATGACTTTAAAACTGTCAAAATAGGAACAAAAGGAGCTTCAGGCAGGACGATAAACTTTCTTTTCGATAAGATT
>NZ_AVAF01000096.1 GCF_000445185.1 Thermoanaerobacter sp. A7A | reverse complement strand
GTAAATGCTCCCGATTTTAGAATGGCAATTGGAAGTGAAAGGCTAAAGTCCACTATGATAGATGAAGTTTCTTACGATGGAAGTAAATTGGTGATAAAAGGGAGAGGGTTTGGGCATGGTGTAGGAATGTCTCAATGGGGAGCATATCAGATGGCTAAAGAGGGGAAAAAGGCAAAAGATATACTAAACTATTATTTTAAAGGCATAAATATAGTAAAAATTTGGGATTAAAATCCTCCGGAAGGAGGATTTTTTTTGTTCTAAAAAAAGTACAAGATTCATAGATAATAATAGTCAATTAAAAAGAGGGGAGGTTTAAAATGGAAGAGAAAAGGAACTTTTTAAGAGCGGGGAAACCTCATAATATTACAATTGAAAATAGAGAAAAAATCAGTATTTCTGGGGTAACAAATGTTGTAAGCTTTGACGAAGAAACAGTAATATTGGAGACAGATTTAGGAATTTTGACAATAAGAGGTCAAGGGCTTCACATTAATAAATTGAACCTTGATGACGGACAAGTGTCAATTGATGGAGAAATAGTAAATTTAAATTACAGTGACAAAAGTGGCCTTATAGGAAAATCAGGGGGATTCATAAGTAGAATGTTTAGATAAGTCGCATGTTGCGGCTTATTTTGTTTTATATACTCGATTTTAAAAAGTTTAATTGCTATAATAAATTTGGATATTTTTGCGCAAAGGAAGTAGAGAGGTGTGAAACAAATGAGTGAGGAGAGAAAAAATTGGTTTAAAAACATGACTACAAAAGAAAAAGTAGAATATATATGGGACTATTATAAAGTTTATATTATCGTAAGTATATTAGTAATCTATTTGTTGGTTTCTTTTACAAGTAGTATTATTAATAGAAAGGATTACGTATTAAATATCGCTTTAATTGGCAAATATATGGATTTTGATAGACAAAGTGAATTTTCTAAAAAAGTCACTAAAGAATTAATTGGCGATCCTTCTGGGAAAAAACAAGCTTCTATTGATTTTTATAGGTTTGTAAAGGGTCCGAATGGT
>NZ_AVAF01000095.1 GCF_000445185.1 Thermoanaerobacter sp. A7A | reverse complement strand
ATTTTGATATATTGGCAAGTCAAGGTGCTTTTTTGCGATTAGATAAGGTAAAAGAGTTAAATTTATCAGGGTTAAATGTAGCAAAAGTAGAGAAACCCTCTGGTGAGGTAAAACCAGGTGCTTACGGAATATACGTTAGATGGAATAATAAATATTTAAAAAATCTGGGATATGACTATAATGATAAAATTATTGCAATTATGGCGAATGGCCAACACAAAGATTTGGCTATAAAATTTGTAAAATGGCTTTTGGATGTAAAATAAAGGAGGAGAGATTAATTGAAAAAAGTCTTTTTAGTAGATTTTGATGGTACTGTTACTAAAGTAGATACTGTTGATTTAATGGTGAAAAAGTTTGCGAAAGATGGATGGCAGTATTATGAAGAACTATGGGAAAAAGGGGAAATGTCTACTGAGGAATGCGCAATTGAAACATTAAAACTTATGGAAGTAGATGAGAAAAAACTTTTAGATTTGCTTTACACAGTTGAAATAGATGATTATTTTATAGAATTTTTAAATTTTTGCAGAGAAAAAAATTATGAAGTTATAATAGTGAGTGATGGATATGACTTTAATATAAAGGCCATTATGGACAAGTATGGGTTTAATGTAGAGTTTTATAGCAATAAGCTTTGGTTTGATAAGGGAGAAATAAAAGTGGATTTTCCATATAAGAGCAAGGATTGCAACAAATGTGGTATGTGTAAGCTGGAAGTATTGAATAGATACAAAAATGAGGGGTATTATGTAGTATATATAGGAGATGGATATTCAGATATTTGTGTTGTGAAATATGCTGATGAGGTTTTTGCAAAGGGTGTTTTAGAAAAATATTGCAAAGAAAATGATATTCCATATATTTCTTTTAAAAATTTTGGCGATATAATAGAAAAGTTAAAGCGATAAACTTATTGGGAGTTTATCGCTTTAACAAGGGGTGGTAATACTTGTTTTTTTCTAGATATGACATAAGGCAAATAAAAGCTGTTGTTTTTTATTTCAACGTTAAAAGCCCTTTGTAACAGCTCTTTGTTGTTTCCTACAAAAAGTATTTCAGATCCCTCATTTATTATGTCTGTCAACATAAGCAATAAAATGTCGTAGTCTTTGTCTTTTTTCACTTTTTCCATAAAGCTTATAAGCTGTTGTTTTAATTCTCCTGCATCTGTAAGAGTGTTTACCTGACCTATGCCAATTTTATAATTATTTATTGTAAATTCTTTAAAATCTGTATAAAATATTTCTTCAACAGTTTTCCCTTCTAAAGAGGTACCTGCTTTGAACATTTCAGTTCCAAACTCATTTATGTCTATGTTAGCAATTTCTGCAAGTTTTTTAGCTGCTCTTACGTCTTCTGGTGTGCAAGTAGGGGATTTAAATACAAGAGTATCTGATAAAATAGCAGCGCACATTATTCCCGCTATTTTTGGTTCTGGAATTAGCCCTTTTTCTTCAAAAAGTCGATTTATAATTGTAGCAGTAGAGCCTACTGGATGGTTTCTAAATAGTATTGGCTGCTCTGTTTCTATCGTCCCAATCCTGTGATGGTCAATTATTTCTAATATTCTTGCTTGTTCTATTCCTTCTACTGCTTGAGAGAATTCATTGTGATCTACCATTATGACGTTTTTTCTTTCATAGTCTAAAATATGTCGCCTTGCAAGTAGTCCTACAACTTTTCCTTCTTCATCGACAACTGGAAAGTTGCGGTATCTATATTTTAACATTACTTCTTTTACATCATCAATATAATCGCTGACTCTAAATGTTACTAGGTCTTCTTTTTTTATTACATATGATAATGGTATACTTTGGTTTAATAATTTAACAGTGTCAAAAGTATCTGGTACAACTTTTATAATTGTTACTTTGTATTGTTTAGCTAGTTCAAAAATTTTTTCTGAAATTCCGTTATTGCCAGTAATTATGAGAGCTTTTATTCCTTGTTGAATTGCAGCTTGCTGTATATCATCTCTGTCTCCAATGATTAGGATATCTCCCTTCTTTATTCTTTTTAACACATTTTCTTTAGACATTGCAGCTACTAAAATGTCGCCTTCAAGATAATCTACATATCTTAAAATTTCTTCTCCTTTCAAAGTAGCTAATATGTTGTCAATAGGGATTTTATACTTAGATAATTCATGAGAAGAAGAAAGATATGCCTTTGCCAAATCTCCTACTGTTGCAATTCCTATTAATTTGTTCTCCTCATCTACTACTGCTATTGTTCTAATGTTTTTTTCCATCATAGCGTTCCATGCTTCAAACATGGAGGTGTTTTCTTTAAAAACAAGAGATTTATCAAATTTAATGTCTTGTACTTGGGTATATACATTTTCAATAAAAGTAGGCTTTTCTACTCCAAAATAGTCTAATACAAATTTTGTCTCTCGGTTTATAGGACCTAATCTAACAGGTATAGCATTTATACCTTCAGATATGCGCTTTAGATAGGCATAAGCAATAGCTGAGCAAATAGAATCGGTATCTGGATTTTTATGTCCGGAAACATATACTGTTGTCATGATGCATCGCCCCTATTTTAGTTTCATTCTTGTTGCAGTGGATAAATATAATATAACAAGAAAAGGAGGGTATGTAAATGGTAATAACCATACAAAGTCAAATTTATGCATTTTTAGTTACAGTGTATGGCGGTTTTGTGCTGGGATTTATATACGATATTTTTAAAGTGACAAGGCAAGTTTTTAGGCTTAAAAAAACTTTTTCTAATATTGCCGATATTATATTTTGGCTTTTTGGGACAATTACTATGCTTTATTTTATGTATATAAGCAATTACGTTGAAATCAGGCTTTATAGTTTTTTAGGATTTGCAATTGGAGTTATTCTTTATTATGTGTTACTAAGTTATTTCATCACCCAAGCTTTAATTGGAATTTATGAATTTACAATAAAGTTTTTAAAAAAGATGGCAGAAATTATTATATACCCTGTTAAAATAGTAGTCAATTTTTTTATTGTTCCTTATAGGTTTACAAGAAAAATTTTAACTTTGCCTGGTGCTTTTCTAAAAAATAATTTAACCTATTTTAAGATTTTTAAGAGGAAAAAATAGAGGATTTTTTAAAGAGATGTCGAATAAAAATAATAGATTAATCCGCATTGTGAAAGTAGGTGTTTTGGGTGAAAAAACTAAAGAAGATATTGTTTTTTGCCTTTATTGCATATATTGGATTTACTTTTTTTCAGCAGCAAGTTGCATTAGAGAAACTTAATAATAGGTATAGGGATTTGAAAAATAAAGAAGCTGCAGTAATGAAAGAAAATAAGTATTTAAATGAATTACTTCACCAAATAAATAGTGAAAGTTTTATTGAAAATGAGGCAAGGCAAAAATTGGGGTTGGTTAAAAAAGGAGAAATAATTTATGTAGATATTTCAAAAACTAAGACACAAGAGACAAAAAAATGATTTCGAAAAATTTATCTTGAAATATTTTGTATTTTAATATATAATGAACTCATTAATAAAATTTTTAGAGGGAGGATCTTTATTTATATGCCATTTGAGGTTGGAGATGTTGTTGAGGGCACTGTGTTAAACATCACAGACTTTGGAGCATTTATTCAGCTACCAGAGGGAAAAACTGGGTTGGTGCATATTTCGGAAGTTGCTAATACCTATGTAAAAGACATTAGGGAGCATTTGAAGGAGCATGATAAAGTAAAAGTAAAAATATTGTCCATGGATGCTAATGGAAGAATAAGTTTGTCAATCAAAAAGGCTTTGCCTAAAAAAAATAATAATAAAGAAAGAGATCCAAAGGATTTTGTATGGCAGAGCAATAGGAATTATAATACTAATAGTTCTTTTGAAGAGAGATTGCTTAAGTTTTTAAAGGATTCAGACGAAAGACAGCAACAGCTGCGAAAGAATTTTGATTCCAAGAGAAGAAACACAGGCTACAGAAGAAGCAATGGATATTAACTTCGGGTTATGCCCGAAGATTTTTCATAAAGGGTTTTTACCTGTGATAGTTGGGGGTTATTATGAGAATTTGTGCGATTGATATAGGGACAAATTCAATACGCCAACTTATATGTGACATAGATAATGAAAATATAAACAAGATACAAAAAGACGTTGAAATAACTAGATTAGGGGAAGGAATTTCTAAAACGGGGAAGTTAAATAATAATGCGATACAGAGAAGCATTGAAGTGATTGAACGCTTTGTGAAATTGGCCCAAGAAAAAGGCGCAGAAGTTATATATGCTTTTGCAACATCTGCGATGAGGGATGCTAAAAATAAAGATGCTTTTTTTGAGCAAATTGGAAAACTTGGGCTAGAGGTAGAAATCATAGATGGAGAAACAGAGAGCTTGTTTGGATACATCGGAGCGGTGATGGGAGTTAATAAGGAAGATGCTCTGGTGTTAGATATAGGAGGAGGAAGTACTGAATTAGCGTACAAGGGTAGAGAATTTGTAAAAGAAAGTTTTGATATAGGGGCTGTGAGGCTTACTGAAAAATTTATTAAAAATGATCCTCCTACAACTGAGGAATATGATGAAATTAGGTTACACATAATAGATGCAGTGGTAAATTCCATTGATAAGTACAAAGAGGTTGAAAATGTTATCGGCATAGGGGGAACGATAACAACTCTTGCCGCAGTTTCTCAGCAATTAGAAATTTATTCTCAAGAAAAAGTCCATGGCTATCAGTTAAAAAAGGAAGAAATTAAAAGGATTTTAGATAAATTTATGTCTGTTACATTGGAAGAACGAAAAAAAATTTTTGGATTGCAGCCCCAAAGGGCTGATATAATAATTGCGGGAACTGCTATATTACTGACTATATTAGAAATGCTGAGTTTCAAAGAAATAACGGTTAGTGAGTGGGATAATTTAGAAGGAGCAGTCCTCTATAAATTTGGGAAATTTAAGCTATAGAAATGGAATTTTCATTTGAAGTTGCAAAAGTGGATAAAAAAACTATTGACTTAAAGATATAGATATAATATAATAAATACTGTCTCAAGGAGATGAAGCCGGAGTGGCGGAACTGGCAGACGCACAGGACTTAAAATCCTGCGGGCCCTAAAAGCCCGTACCGGTTCGAGTCCGGTCTCCGGCACCAATGTCGCGGGGTGGAGCAGTCCGGTAGCTCGTCGGGCTCATAACCCGGAGGTCGTAGGTTCAAATCCTACCCCCGCAACCAAAAATATGGCGGCGTAGCTCAGTTGGCCAGAGCATGCGGTTCATACCCGCAGTGTCGGTGGTTCAAATCCACTCGCCGCTACCAGCAAAGAACGGAAATCGTCACCTATCCAGAAGTAGAATTCACACTTTATTTCATCTGGGGTGACGATTATTTTTTTTATGTAGTTTTTAAGCACTTCTTTAATTTCATGAGGATCCTTCGATGAATTAATTATTTCCCTATCCTTTTCAAAGATTTTCAAAATCATTTCTGGTGTAATAAAGCTTGTTTCTTTTTTATTTTCCAGCTCTTTAATTCTGTAAGCGAGTTCATTTCTCATTGCTTCTAATTCATTCATTTTTTCCTTCATAATCGGCTGGAACATACCTTGAGCAATAGCTTCTACTATGTTTTTCATCTGCTCTTCAACCTCCTTATAGCGCTTTTTTAAAAGAGTAATTTCTTCTACTCTTTCTTTATTTAATTTCTGATTTTCTTCATTTAAAAGTTTAGCTAATACTGGTGCTACTTTTGGGTCAAGTACTCTCTTGTTCAGCTCATCTATGACAAAAGCTTCCAGTTTTTCTTTGTTTATATCTCTGTTTGTGCACTGCTTTGTTCTGTCCTTTCTGCTGCATCTATAAGTTACATATTTCCCTCTGCTTAAACACCCTACCATTTTAGAACCGCATATTCCGCAGTAAACAAGACCTGACAAAAGATAAACCCTTTTTGCAGAATTAGCTCCTCTTGTTATCTTTCTTTCTTCTATTTTCTTTTGTACCTGTTCGAACAGGTCTTTATCTATTATTGCAGGAATAGCATTATCTATAACGATTACGTCTTCTTTTACCATTCTATGGTTTTTCTTTGTGCCTTTGTTAAATATGTATTTACCAATGTATTTCTCATTTTTCAAAATTTCGTGAATGCTATTTTTGCTGAATGGATTTCCTTTCTTAGTTCTGTAGCCTCTTAAATTTAATTCATCAATTATGTGTCTATATCCATACCCCTGTGCATATAATTCAAAAATCAGTCTCACTGCCTCAGCTTCTTTCTCATTTATTACATATTCTCCATTTACAATATCATATCCTAAAGGTGGTATACCTCCATTAAATTTGGCCTGAAAAGCATTTTCCTTCAATCCCTTCATTACCTCCCTTGCGAGGTTTTTAGAATAGTACTCGGCCATTCCTTCTAAAACACTTTCCAATATAATGCTTTCTGGTGAATCGTCTAACTGTTCAAGTACTGAAATGAGTTTTACGCCGTTCTTTTTTAACTGTCTCCTGTAGAAAGCGCTGTCATATCTGTTGCGTGCAAACCTGTCCAGTTTATGAACAATAACAGCGTTAAACAGCCCCAGTGAGCTGTCCTTTATCATCTGCAGGAATGCCGGCCTATCATCAGTTGTTGCACTTTTTGCTTCATCAGTGTATATCTTTACTAGCTGGATATTATTCTTTTCGCAGTACTCTTTTATAGCTCTTAATTGAGCTTCAATACTTTCCTCCCTTTGATTGTCGCTGGAGTATCTTGCATATGCAGCAGCTCTTATTTCTGCACTTGACATATAACTCCTCCTCTAGATTTATTTTGAGTTTGCTGTAAGATTGCTTTCAACACCTCTTATTACCAATCATCAAATTCATTGTCGTTAAATTCTTCTTCTTGATTTTCAAAAGTTAATAAAGTAAGAATCATATGATTTTTTAGATTGGAATGATTGAATGTCAATAGAATCACATATATACATTGTTTGTTTATGCCAGGGTAATATATAATGGCCAATTTCATGAGCAATAGTAAAATTTTTACGTGTTTCATAATTGATATTTTCATTTAGTACTATCTTTTTTGCGCCTTTATGTAATATGAAAACTGCTTCAAAATCTCGGAGTTTATCGTTTTTGATAATTATATTAAAATTATCACAAATAAAAAAAACATCAATTGGAGGTTTGAGGTCCAGCTTATGTAAAAGTTCCCTGGCAAAAGGACCAGGGTCACTAATCGTAGACATTAAATTCACCTCACATATTTGATATATGTTTTTTTATTATTTCATAATCATGGTCAGATATTTCGACGTTTGAACTGCGCGCAGCTATTTGAGTGGAATTATCAGGGTCTAAGATGCTTTCTATATCTTTCCTCATAAATTTCCATTCTCGCCCTACTTTTGTTGCTTTTAACCGCCCATCTTTTATCATATTGTATACAGTCTGGTTGCTTACTCTTAATAAGTCAGCTACTTCAGAAACATTTAATACATCTGGACGTTCTTTTTCATTTAAATTAGAAAGGCTTTTGCCTAATTCTTGGAGCATATGAACTTCTTCGGCGGAAAATACTATTTCTCCACAGTTAGGGCACACATAGGCCTTTACACCATCTATTGTTAATCTATATTTTCCCCATCCTGCCACAGTAGAAATTGTTCTTTCCTCCATATCAGTACCACACATAAAACATTTTCTCCTTATCACTTTTTCCTCCTCCTTTTTAAAAGGCCATTAATCTCTTCCCAAACCTCGGAATCAGTTTTGCATACAGTTACAACAACAGGATATGGGTATGAGGACGCTACAACTACATATATTTCTGGATTTTTATCTGTTGCTTCTTGAAAAAGTACATGTATATCTTCAAAATTTGTCTGAATTTCAGTTACTTTTCCATATAATATACATTCTACTACCTTTTTATCTTCTATTTTTCTTTCTGTCATTCTACATAAAGCGTGTTTAGAAAAATCAATGAGGCCTTTTTTAGTAAGTTCTTTAATCCATTGAACACTTATTTCACTCATTAGTATTTACTTCTCCTTTCTTCATTATACTATAAAATATTATAAAATGCTATAAGATATTATAAAATTTTATAAAATTTTAATAAAAGTTGATAAGTTTTTATTAAAATTCATAAATAGGCGTTCAAAATAAAAAAATTTTTATTAAAAATAAAGCAGCAATCTCTTTAACTCTACAGGTGGGAAATAAGTTGTCCGCCTATACTGCGCAAAAACCTTTCCTGAATATGTATGACTTTACTAAAGTGTAAATACAAAATTATAAACAAAATTAGCTATATCATAAAAATTGTGACGATGCTAAATACTCTAAAACTGTTTCAGCTACTCTATCTGCTGCTTCTTCCAACTCAATATATTCCATGTCTAAGCCGATAAAATAACTTATCTTCGGCATATCGTTTAATATGTGATGTATTTCATGAAGGAAAACCTCAACTTGGGTTCTGTAATTTACATTGCCGTTGAGGAGGAGGTGATAGTTACCTCGTCTGCTCACGTATGTAAAGCCGAGCACTGATGGAGGAAGATTGAATAAAATATGCGTTCTAATATTAAAAGCATTCATTACCTCATGAAAGGATATTGTTTCCTCCATCAGTGCTCTCATAAGCGGTGTGCTAATTAAGTCAATGTTCATTAATCATTCCCCCTTATCTTCTTCCTCTTCTATGGCCTTTATTATTCGAATTATCTGCTTTATCTCTCTAGGAGAAAGCTTCTTGGTCTGCTTGAATAATAGCTTTAAATCCTCCCTTTCTTTTAACTCATTCCAGAACTCCAATAGCTCTGGGTCATCCGAAACGGCCTCAGTGATTTCGTCAACCGGAGAGCGAATATCTGTTCTACCAAGAAGATAATCAATGGAAACGTTAAAAAAATCAGCTATTTTCTTTAAGGTTTCGTAATCGGGTTCTTTCCTTTCCGTTTCGTATCCCGCTATAGTGGAACGACTTATTCCTAATATTTTTGCAAGGTCTCCTTGGGTTAAATTTTTTTCTTTACGTAGCTCTTTCAATCTATCTGAAAATGTCATTTTTCGAAACCTCCTTTTATGTTATTGTAGCTAAAAATGTCCCTAAAATAAACAATGTGTCCCAAAAAGAAAAAATTTTTTAAAAATCCCTTGACAATGTTTCTAAATGGAACTATAATAAGATTAGGTGAAGTTGCTAAACGGAACATAAAGCGGGAGGATAAAAATGAGATACTACCTAAAAAAAGCAAGAAAAGAAGCTGGCCTCACACAGGCAGAAATAGCTAAAAAGGTTGGAATAGCAAGGACCAGCTATACTAATATTGAATTAGGTATTAAAAATCCGTCTTTTGATGTAGCTACTAAAATTAAAAGAGTTCTTAGGGTAAATAATGATGATATTTTTTTAAATATTAATGTCCCAAAAGGTAACAAAAATAGCAATTATAAAAACAGCAAAGGAAGTGATCTCATGAAAGTGGCAATCGTAAAAACTACAATATCAAGAAAAAAACTTATGACAGGAGAGTTTACACCAGACAGCGAAGAAATAATCGGCTATGAAGAAGTAGATGAAGAAGAATTCTATAGACCACTTGTACAGTTTCTTTACCCTAAGATAAAAAAGTTTATTGAGGAGGAAAAAAACGGTGTGGGTGGAATTCAAGCCAATAAAGAATAGAGATTTGCTTATAAAAGTAGCTGAAGCTCTCATGAAGGTAGTACCCGTAAGAATAAAAAAAGCCGATGAAGGTTGGAAATTGATGATAAAAACCTAGTATATAGCCGTAGTATGCCCAAAATGCGGAACAAAAAATATAACCTGAGGGGTGGAATTATGGATAAAAAAACCAAAGCTCTTGAACTATATCTTGAAGGATTTAAGTTAGTAGAAATAGCACAGCAGCTTGGTGTTTCACAACCGGCTGTTACTAAAATGCTAAAACAATTCCCAGAATATCATCAGGAAAAGGAACGACGCAAAAAAGAAAGCGAAAAAAGAGCAAAAGAGTGGAGGAACGAGTATAAAAAACAAAAGAGAAATGAAGAAAAAGAAGAAGAGGAAGCACTCTATGCAGGTATGATGGACCTTCAAAGACAGAATGCAATGTCAATGTCTAAAAGAAGAACATTAAGCACTGATACTCTGGTAAAATTAT
>NZ_AVAF01000094.1 GCF_000445185.1 Thermoanaerobacter sp. A7A | reverse complement strand
TACTGAGTATGAGGCAAAAACTACTTAAGTAAAAATGGAGGTGATTTAAATGGTTATAAAAGGTGAGTATGTAAATATAAAAGGCAGTAAAATTCATTATTTAGAAATAGATAAAGAGAGTAGCAAAGATACAGTGATATTATTGCATGGCAAAAGATACAATGCTTATGATTGGATAAATTCAGGGATAGCTGAAAATTTATCTAATCAAGGATTTAAGGTGATATGCTTTGAGTTTCCCGGATATGGTTCTTCCGAAGAGTGCGATTTAGAAAAGGAAGAGGTTTTATTAGAATTTGTAAAAAAATTAAATATATCTTCTTTTCACCTTGTAGCTCCCTCTTTTAGTGGGGAGATATCTATAAAATTTGCTCTCAAATATGGCGATATGCTTAAAAGTTTGACAATTGTAGATAGCATAAATGTAGATAAATACAAAGAAAAATTAAATGAAATATATGTAAAAACATTGATTGTATGGGGGAAGAAAGATGAAATTGCACCCTATGAATTTGCGGAAATATTGAAAAATAATATTAAAAACAGTACATTGTTTGTGTTTGAAAATTTGGGACATACCTGCTATTTTGATGATGCAAAAAAGTTCTCTGAGGTGTTGATAAATTTTATAAGAGCATAAATTAAAGGGGCTGTCTTTAGGATGGCCTTTTTTTATGTTGACAAATACAAAATTTCGTGTATAATGTATACATGATACCCCTAAACAGAGGGGGAGTATTTTTAATGGAGGTAGAATTATGAGAGTAGCAAGAATCGATGAAAATATATGCGACAGGTCACCTTTTTGTCCAGCAGCAATGAGCTGCAGATTTAAGGCTTTTAAAGTTACGTTTGGAGGGTCATTTAGGATAAACATAAGCATCGATGAAGAAAAGTGCACAGGGTGTGGTGTTTGTACGAGATATTGTCCTCATGGAGCAATTGAACTTATAGATAGAGAAAAAGCTTCATAAAAATAAGGCACACTTAAGTGCCTTATTTTACGTGCGCCCGGCATGGGCGATAGCTAGGCGGTGAAAGTCCGCTGTGGGCTTGGTAGTGGGAACCACTAGCCGAAGAGCAAGGGTGTCCATCGTGAGGTGGAATCTGAAGGAAGCTTAAGGCAAAATCTCGGTCTGATGAACAAGAACCAGATAAGAGGCTGAATTGGGATGGATGAGTTTGCGTAACAAAACGAAGTCCAACACTACCCGAATCCCATACAGTAAATCTGGCAGATATATGAGATGAAAGTTATCGTTCTTACCCGGGGAGGTCTCAAGGATAAGTCACTAAAGTGAACTCTGAAGTGACAACCCATACAGTGATGTATGGTTGAACCTTGAGAAGTCAGCAGAGGTCATAGTACTTATCTAGACATGAATAGATAAGGAAGGACCGAACGTTAGGAGGTTTTGGAAATCTTATGGACTCGAAAGATATGCAGAGACTGCAGACAACTCAACAAAGAGGCTATCCGTTGAATAGAGAAATGGAATTTCAAAAGACAACGGAAGTGCATAGTATATCATCGGCGTCAAAAGATAGAAGAAACGATGTACAAAGATATACCAGCAAGATGCTTGAAATGATAGTAGAACGAGGGAACATGGAAGCAGCATACAAGCGCGTTGTTGCAAATAAAGGAAGCCATGGAGTCGATGGGATGGGAGTAGATGAACTTCTACCGTATCTCAAAGAAAACTGGGCAACCATAAAACAACAACTGCTGGAGGGGAAATACAAACCACAACCAGTGCGAAGAGTAGAAATTTCCAAACCAGATGGAGGAGTAAGACTACTAGGAATACCTACAGCACTAGATAGGCTAATACAACAAGCAATAGCCCAAATACTAAATAGAGTCTACAACCATACATTTTCTGATAGCAGTTATGGATTTAGACCAGGACGCAGTGCAAAAGACGCAATAAAAGCCGCAG
>NZ_AVAF01000093.1 GCF_000445185.1 Thermoanaerobacter sp. A7A | reverse complement strand
ACATAGAAGATAACATTATGTTGTTTGGTGATAAGGACAGGATAGCACAGGTCTTTGTTAACCTAATATCAAATTCAAATAAATATACTCCTGTAGGTGGCAAAATAAAAATAGACTTTTATAAAGATGGCGATTATGCAGTATTTATTGTAGAAGATAATGGAATGGGTATATCAAAAGATGATATTCCTTTTATTTTTGAAAGGTTTTACAGAGGGGAAAAATCAAGAAATCGTGAAACAGGTGGAAGTGGAATAGGGCTTTCGATTGCAAAAGCCATAGTACTAGCCCATGGAGGCAAAATAAACGTTGAAAGCGAGATAAATAAAGGGAGTAAGTTTACTGTTAAAATCCCCTATAAAAACTGGTTCATAAGTTTTTCATAATGGCGGTGTATAATTATTTTTGAAGGAAGAAAGGAGGGAAAATATTATGATGAGAATGATGTATGGCTGGGGTTGGGGATATGGCATAGGTGGATTTATTTGGAGCATTGTCTGGATGGCAATAGAGATAGGTTTAATAGTTGCTGCAATATACTTTATTATATCATTATTTCGAGGCACAAAAAATAGAAACAAAGAGAGGGATGCGATAGAAATTTTAAAAGAAAGATATGCAAGAGGGGAAATAAGCGAAGAGGAATATCTTGAAAGAAAAAAACGACTTGAAGAAAAATAATTGTAGTATGTAGGTATATTTAAATTTGATTTGAATTATGATATCCTTAATTTGTAATAATCAAAATAGGGAGAGAAGTTACATGTATTTAATAAACTATGCTTCTGATGACTTTCAAAAAAACTTGCAAAAATCAGATATAGTTATAATTCCTGTAGGCTCTGTTGAGGCTCATGGACATCACCTTCCTTTGGGAACTGATATTTTTTCGCCTAGACTTTTTTGTGAAATGATTGAAAGAAAAATTGGCGATTATGTGTGGATTGCACCTGAAATACCTTATGGGCAAAGTTACGACTTATCTGTCTACCCTGGCACAATTCATGTGCCTTCAGAAGTATTAGCGGAGTACGTGTATGCAGTGGGTAAAAGCTTATATGAAAATGGACTTAAAAAACTTATTTTTTTAAACGGACATGGGGGAAACATAAATGCTCTCAATCTTGCCAGTGAAAAGCTAGTCCAGCTTGGAATGGTAGTTTTAACAATAAATTGGTGGCTGGACTTTACAAAGGAAATACTTACTATTACACAAGGTCAAGGCCATGCAGGAGAAGATGAAACATCTGCCATTTTATATTACGATGAAAGACTTGTTCAAATGGATAAAGCGACAAAAAATTTAAAAAAGCCTCTTTATAGGGTTTACTTTAAAGACAGAGGAAAAGTACTTTATGAAAATGCCATGTCTGGAGACGCTACTCTTGCAACAAAAGAAAAAGGTGAAAAAATTTTCGAATTATTGACAGATAAAATTATAAAGATAATCCTTGATATTCGTGAAGGAAGGTATTTTGTAGAGGAATAAGGGGAAAAGACATGATTGTATCTTTTACAACAAGCCTTAAAAGCTTTTAAATGAAGCTTTTAGGGCATTTTTATTTTATAAAATTTTCTAAACTTTTAATTTCATTTTTTCGTTGTGTATTTACTTTTTTTGTGATATAATGTAAACAAGTATTATAACCTGATATAAATGTTAGGTTATATGAGGTGGAAATTATGATTAGGGAAGATATATTTGGGAATTCTCCTCAAATTGCTCATACAGCTTACATAGATAACACAGCGATTTTAATTGGCAATATTGTAGTAGGAGAAAATGTCTACATAGGACCTAATGTTGTCATTAGAGCAGATGAAGTTGATGAAAATTACAAAGTGGGTAAAATTGTTATTAATGATGGTGCAAGTATTTATGATGGAGTCAATATAAATACAATAGGGGCTTCAAAAATTGAAATAGGGAAAAATGCTATTATTTCCAATGGAGCAATAATAAAGGGAGAATGCTATATTGGGAATTGCTGTAATATCAATATAAAAACTATAATATTTAACTCTTACATTGGTGATAATTGTTACATTGGAATAAACGCTATATTGGAGAATGTAAAAATAAATGACAATATGATGGTGGAGTCTGGAAATATTTTAAATGAAGGCAATGTAGCTTTATTGGTGAAACCAATTTCAAAAGAAAAAATTGATGTAATTTACAAAATGAGTTCTGCAAATAAAATTTTAGTAAATGGCTACAAGTTAATAGGATATTGATTATTTTTCTTTTTTCAAAAGTCTCCACGCTGTTTTGTCAATAAGATATTTATTAGAAGTAGTGGTAGCAGATAAATATATTGCATCAAAGTCTATATTTATAGGAATAGTGATATGAACTATTCTATTTTTTATATTGACATCTCCTTTTCTATTGACTAATTTTCCATTTGTAACTTTTACATTTATTCTTGTAATTTCTTTATGACCTTTAAATAGTATACCATATAAGTTGTATTCATAAAGTGGCTTTGCAGGTTGTCTACACTTTATAGCTACGTGTAAATTATTGTTTTGCATGTATGCATATACTCCTGTTATATCAACACTTCCATTTTCATAATCTCTAAAATTATCATATTCTGGATCTATTATCACTTTATAATCATCAAATTTACGGTTTTTATTGTATTTTTTCAATATACCGTCTTCATAAAACCCATACAGCTCTGTTTTTCTGTCAAAGGCCAATAAAAAGTCTTTCATCACTTTTATCTGAGTTTTATACATCATTATTGCTTCTCCCTTTTTGTCAATATCGGTTTTTGCAAGAGGGTATAGATGCCACTCTGTTCCTGTCTTCAAAAGATTTTGAGGAGGATTTAGATTTAATTGAGGGTGTTTTCCAAAAGGCAGTGGCCAGTCTGTGCGATGAACTATGTAAAGAAATTGAGGGAGATTTTCTTTTTTAAGAAGATATAAGGTATATTTTACAAAACTATTTGTTGCCCAATGGTCGGGATGAAGCTCATTTGGATGAGGATATACAATAAGCGTAGGGTCATATTCTTTTATAATTTTTGTTAAATCTTTTATTATGTTTTCTCCTTTGTATTCTACTTTCAGAGTGTATGAATTATCATAGGGGCTTATTGCTGTCTTAGTACCAAAGCTTTTATAAGGTACATTCCAATATTTCCACCAAAGAGGAGCTAAACCTTTATCAGGATATCCTAAAAAAATAATGTTTTTCCCTTTTACTCCTAAGTATTTTAAAGCAGAAAGAGTCTCTTTCTGTCTATCGTATCCAAGACGCAAAAAATCATGAGGGGTTGGAAAAGGAATGTCATAATTTTCAATAACTGCCCTTTTAAAGGAATCTCCATTAGTTATTATTACGACTTTTACCTCACCACCATATCTCATAGTGTCTTGAATAAGGCCAGCTGAAGCCAATGTTTCATCGTCAGGGTGAGGTGCAAAGACTAATACTCTTTGATAAATTTGAGGAGTTGGATAAAGTTTTTTAACAGGAGTTTTGCTTTCATAATTATAAGTTTTTAATTCTAATCCAGCAAAGGCTACAAAAAGTATTAAAGTAATTATTGCAATGTATTTCATTTTTTTATTCATTATAAGACACCTTCCTTGTATATTTGTAGTCTCAAAATTTATTATTTACATTTTTCAAATTATTATGGTATAATAATTACAAGAAAATGTTCGGATATCGAACTAATTTTTTTAGATAATTAGTTCAGATAATGAACTAATGGAGGCGAGATATTGAAAGACTATACTAAAGGCACTTCAGGGTTAATTAAAAATATCAATAAAGCCAATGTTTTAGATGTTATTAAAAAGATGCAACCCATATCGAGAATAGAGGTTTCTAAAGTTTTAAAAATGAGCAAATCTACTATTTCTGCCATTGTAGATGAGTTGATTGAAGAAGGTTTGGTAATAGAAAATGGTTACGGAGAAAAAGGTACAGTAGGGAGAAAGCCTATACAGCTTTCTTTTAATCCTGATGCTAGATTTGTTATAGGGATAAGTGTTGAATCTACAAATTCGATAGGAATTCTGACTAATTTAGAGGGGAAAATTTTAAAAAAGATAAAATGGGAAACTGGCATTAAAGAACAGGCTTTTAATGGAATTGTGAAAGGGATAAAAGAACTTACTGAGGAAGATAAAAATATAATAGGAATTGGTATTGGTCTTCCAGGAATCACAGATATACAAAAAGGAATTGTTGATGCACCAGGATTGAAATGGAGTAATTTTGATTTAAAGAAAAGGTTGAGTGAAATTTTTAATTATAATATCTACCTAGACAATAGTGTAAATTATGCCGCATTAGGAGAGAGATGGATTGGTTGTTGCCGTGAAATAGAGAATTTTGTGCTTATAAACATAGGAAATGGTATAGGCTCGGGAATATATGTAAATGGTACTTTATTACGAGGCAATAGTTACGCTGCAGGGGAAGTAGGGTACATGGCCATAGGAGAGGATGCTTTTGAAAGAGTTTATTCTTACGAGGATTATGGTTATTTTGAAAGAAAGGCTTCTTTGTCTTCTTTAGTTGAATCAGTTTCTAAAAGTTTGTCTTATGCAAAAGCTATGGAGGGTGTAGTAAAAGAATATAAAAAACAAAATCCTGCTTGTGTACAAGCTGTATCTCAATTTATTAAAAATTTAAGCATGGGTATTGCCAATATTGTAAGTATTTTAAACCCAGAAGCAATAATAATTGGAGGAGACATCCTAAACTATGAAATTGATATACGCCAGGAGTTAAAGGAAAAAGTGAAAAGGATTGTGCCTTTTGATTTTGACATTAAAGTAGCTCAACTTGGTGAAGATGCTTCTGCTATTGGGGCGGTAGCCGATGTGCTTTTAAATACAAATAATTTAATTTTACTATAAGGAGGCCATAAGATGAAAGTAATTATAACTGTAAATTATGACGAAATGAGTAAAAAGGCAGCAGAAATTGTGAAAAAGCAAATCAAAGAAAAACCTAATACGGTTTTAGGGCTTGCTACAGGTTCCACGCCTCTGGGGATGTATAAACATTTAATTGAGATGTATAAAAGAGGGGAAATAGATTTTTCTAATGTCATTACTTTTAATTTAGACGAATACATTGGTTTATCTCCAGACCATCCTCAAAGCTATCATTATTTTATGTTCCACAATTTTTTCAATCATATTAACATTAAAAAAGAAAATGTTCATATTCCAAATGGCATAGCCGAGGATTTAGAAGAAGAGTGTAGAAAATATGAAGAAGAAATTGAAAAAGCAGGTGGGATTGACTTGCAAATATTAGGTATTGGTGTCAATGGACATATAGGATTTAATGAGCCGGAGGAGAGCATAGAGACTAAAACTCATGTAGTTACTTTGACAGAAGATACAATAAATGCTAATAAGAGATTTTTTAAAAGCGCAGAGGAAGTACCAAGAAAGGCGATTACTATGGGACTTGGAAGTATCATGAAAGCAAAGAAAATTGTCCTTTTGGCTTCTGGAAAAAATAAAGCAGAGGCAATAAAAGAAACTATAAAAGGACAATTGACTACTAAAGTGCCTGCTACTGTTTTAGCTTTACATCCTGATGTAACTATAATAATTGATAAAGAGGCTGCTTCCCTTATACCCGATGAAGATTTAAAAGAAATAGAAATAATTGTTTAATAGGCGGAAGCCTATTTTTTTATTTAGCAAGATTTTGCAATTGAGATATAATATAATTATCATAGAAAAATAGATTATAAAAAGTGCTACTTTAAAGGAGAGGTAAGCTATGATAAAGGTGATGATGGAAGGATTTAAATTATATAACCATAATAAATGGCCTCGTGAAAAAATAATGGAATATAGCAGTAAGTGTATTATTGATGACCTTGATGTTGAAGGAATAAAAGAATACCAGTTTGTTCAGACAAGTGATGAAAGCCTTATATTGAACTGTGTCAAACTACCTAATGCCGGTGAAGATGTTGAAGAAGAAATCAAGAGACAACTTGACCAGTTTTTGAGTAAAAAGAAGCTTAGAAATGTAAAATACGAGGTACATTTTACAGGCACGCTTCAGATTGATAAGATAACTGGAAAGGTAAAAATGGTCATAAATGCTATAAAACAAGAATGAAAGTATTGCGCGATTGGTATAGTTTTAAGAAAATGATACTCATTTTTGTACGAAAGTGCAAAAAACTATAATGCTTTACTGAAAATTTATACTTTTGTACAGTTGACAAATTTGTGAAAGAATTAAACGATAAATATAAAGAAATTACCAGTAAGATTTTGATTATAAAAATGAAAAATTATTATTTAAGTAAAAGTAAAGAAGAGTTAGGCAGCAAAGCTTTTAATCCTTTGCTGCCTTTTTTAAAATTTTAGCTCTATAATAAAAATGGAGGGGTGGTGGCTATTTTAAAAAGGAAAGCAGCTTTTGTTTTTTAGTCTACTTGTTCTCTTAAAACCTCAACCGGCATGACCTTTGCCATCTTTCTTCTGACCAGAAATCTTGAGACTACAAAGGCAAAAAACAACACAGCAAATGTTGAGAAGATGCTTTTTGTACTTACATCAAGCATCATGGCAAAGTCTATGTCTTTTGTTGCCGCATTCATCAGACTATCCATTGTTATCTTTGAGAGAGGAACGCCTATTATAAATCCTGCTAAAAATGAAAAGTTGTTAAAGCCAAGCATCATTTTAAAGATACTGCCTTCTCTATATCCCAGCATTTTTAATATACCTATGTTTTTCTTGTTCTCATTGACAGTGAGGGTAGACAAAACATACACGATCAAGAGGGCAAGGATTGCTGCAACAAGTGCCATAACTTCAATTGTCTTTGAAAGGTCACCAGCCGAAGCTTTTATTGTATTTACAAGCTCAGATTTTGAGTAGCTTTCAAAAATCAAGTTATTGCTAAGGCTTAGTTTTTCTTTTGAAAATATGCCAATATACTCTTCCCTGCTGTAACCAAATATCTTGTTGAAACTCTCAAGGTCCATATATCCACTGTTGCCTACTGGAAGATCAGCTATCTTGTAAACTTTTAAGGTGTACTTTTTATCTGTGAACTTGCTCTTTATGTGAATTTTATCTCCCTCTTTAAGACCAAGCTTGTTTGCCAAAGGTCTTGATATAACAAGCTTATTCGAAATTGGTATTTCATTGCTTTTATTATCATAGAGCTTTATCATCTGTGAATCTTTTTTAATACCGTATATCATAATACTCAATTTTCTTCCTTCAATATCAAAAGACTTCACATTGTATGGCTCTGCTTGGTTTGTCAGCTTTATTTCAGGATGTGTGGAAACTGAGTTTAAGAGGTAAAGATATTCATATTTGAAGTTTTTTTCATACGTCCTTTCAATGGCAACAACAATTGAATCCTTTGCTGTCATGCCGTACATCATAAGTATTGTGGAAAAGATTATACCAACTGCTAAAACAAGCTCTCTTGCAAAATGTCTGTAGCCGTACTTTAACATAATCTTTGTCTGAAATTCAAACCTGTCGAAAAACTTTATGTCAGGAAGTTTGCCAAACTTTATCTCGTCAACACCATGAAGCATCTGAACAATCGTGAGCTTGAAAAAGTTTTTGAGCGCAAGGTACCCTGAGATGAATATAAATACTGCTGGCAGCGCCAGTGCAACAAATATGTGCTGCCATGGCAAAACATTTTTCAGCTTTGGCAGGGTAAAATATGACCTGTAAAATTCTGAAAGCGGATACGCTTCAAAATACCCAAGCAGAATACCCAAAATTGAACCTGTCAACCAAATATAAAGTGGAAATCTCATGAAAACTCTAAACACATCTTTCTGGGTATAACCCATGGAATAGAGTGTGCCAATTTCTGCGTGCATGGTGTTTATTATCCTTCGCATGACGATAAAGAGTATAAACGATGATACAAGAATTATAAAAAGACTAAGAGGCAATGTCATCCTCTTTGCATTTTCAAGCTTCATCTCTGTGTAAATTATTCTTGGATTTTCACTTTTCTCAACGAATTTTAAAAGATGCCAGTTAGAATTTATAAAACTCTTGAAATATTCGATATTATTGAGTCTTCCTTTATAGCTGTAGTAGTGAACAGGAAGAACAGGAAACAGCTTTTTCATGTCATTTTCTGTCATCAGCACAACGCCAAAGTGTTTTGGGTCTGGAAGAATGTCCTGGTCGTTTTTTATAATGTAAATGTAATCAGGAAGATAGCCAATTCCACTTACTGTGAACTTTTTATTCAAAATTGTTATACTATCGTTTGTGTGATACTGGTGAGCTTTGAAAAAACTTGGGTCAAGCAAAACTTCACCGTCTTGTGGCTTTTTTCCAGCTTCTATATAGGGCTTGTTTATTCTATCTGAAATTGAAAATATTCTAAGTGTGATTCCATTCTCTTGAACCTCATAAAAAAGCCTCTCCTCAAGCTCAACACCAAATTTTTCTTTCAAGAGTTTTTTATCAATATTCTGAGAGGTAATAAAATACCCATCCTCTTGCACATAGTCTTTTATGAACATCTTATAGTTGACGTCTATGTCTTCCATTGACACAGCAAAAAGGGTATATGTCATTGAAGCAATTGCAATAAGCATTATGATAGAAAAGAACTGTAAAAATTCTCTTTTCATAACCCTCAAAGGGATTTTTTTGATTAACATTACCAGCTTACCTCCTGAGCTGAAATCTTTTGAGGATTCTCTGAAAATTCAACAAGCCTTCCGGACCTGAGCCTCAAGGTCGCATCTGCCATTTTAGAGATGGCAAGGTTGTGTGTTATTATCAAAATGGTTGTGCCAAACCTCTTGTTTACATCCTCCAAAAGCTTTAGAACAAGCTTGCTGCTTTCATAGTCAAGCGCACCTGTTGGCTCATCGCACAGAATCATTGCAGGATTTTTGACAACTGCCCTTGCAATTGCAACCCTCTGCTGCTGACCGCCAGATAGTTCAAAAGGAAATTTATTCTTTTCTGAATACACATCCATCATCTCAAGCACCATGTCAACATCTAAAGGATTTTTGCTTAAAGCCGCGCTGGATAACACATTTTCGTACACAGTAAGACCGTTTATCAGGTTGTAAAATTGAAAAACAAACCCAACATAGTCGCGTCTGTAGTCAGAAAGCTTTTTCTGGTCCATTGCAGTTATCTCTTTTCCATCAACAAAGATTCTGCCCTCTTCTGCCCTGTCAAGCCCACCAAGAATGTTAAAAAGAGTAGTTTTGCCAGAACCAGATGGCCCAATCACAGTGTAGATTTTACCTCTTTCAAGCTCAAAGCTCACCTCATTTAGCGCTCTGATTTCATTTTTGCCAATCCTGTAGATTTTGGAAAGCTTTTCTGCTTTGACAAACACAGTATATCCTCTCCTTCAGCTTGCATTCTTTAATGATATATTATATTATGACTCATTAGTCATATGACTGTCAAGTCATATTAAAAATTTATTTTTTTGCAATCCCTTCTTTCAAAAGCTTTATAAACTGTGAAATAGCATCTTTAAAATAGTCAATGTCAAGCTCAAAAGTGGTTGTGTTGTTTTCATTCAAAGCCTTTTCGATGATAAACTTTTTCATGTAAAAACTTGCACCTTCCAAAAATATTCCTATTAAAAGTGGGTCTATGTCGTCTCTTATAAAGCCCTGCTTCTGGTTGTATTTGATTATCTCAACCAAAAAATCTCTTGACTGCTTTAGGAATTTTTCATTTATCTCATCCTTAAAAGGTGAGTCATGAGAAAAAAATGCCATCTCAAGCAACATATACTCATACCTCAAATCTTTCATTGCATTCCATACACTCTCAAGGGAGTTTTCGTAGTAGTCCAATATGTTCACGTGAACCATGTCCATCTTAGTAAGAAGCTGCAAAAATCTTTCATACGCAACTTCAATTGTGTAAAAATACATATCTTTTTTGTTCTCAAAATACTGATACATGCTTCCCTTTGCAACTTTGCATTCTTTGGCAACGTCTGATATATCCACAAGATGATAGGGTTTTGTTGCAAAATGTTTTATAAGTGCATCTGTGATAAGATCTTTTTTTTCCTGTGCAAGATTCAAAAAGGTAGCCTTTGGCATCAACATCACCTCAAGATTATTATGACTCATTAGTCACAAAATGTCAAAAATAAAATCCTCAATGGCAAAATAGCCATCAAGGGTTTTTGATTTTTCTTAAAGTGAATTCTCTTTTCTTTCTTGTTTGAACATAGTTGTACTGTATCAGAAAGTGTGGTAATATAGTATTAGTCACACCCTATAGGGGAGGGAGGTGTAGATGTGCCAATTTATACTGCATTTTTAGCAGGAATTGTTTCTTTTTTATCACCCTGTGTTTTGCCTTTAATTCCCGCTTATGTGTCATATATTTTCGGAAATAAAAAGAATAATTTAATAAATTTGTTTCTCTTTGTTTTGGGATTTAGCATAGTGTTTGTTTTAATGGGGGCGACTGCAAGCCAACTAGGAAAGCTTTTTTTAGCCTATAAAGACATTTTTAAGAAAGTAAGTGGGATAATAATTGTGCTTTTTGGACTTCAAATGACTGGGATTTTTAGACCACTATTTTTAAATAAAGAAGTCAAATTAATAAATATGGAAAAGGTACAGACCGGTTATATAGGGTCCTTAGTATTGGGTATAACTTTTGCAGCAGGATGGACACCTTGTGTAGGTCCAATTCTCGCTTCGATATTGTTGTATGCTGGGTCGGTCAGTACTTTAAGTGTAGGCGTGATATTGCTTTTTGCATATTCTATGGGGCTTGGCATACCTTTTATAGTTACAGCCTTATTGATTGACAAGTTTAAAAGTATGTATAAAAGGATTAACAAAATATTGCCTTATATTGAGGTAATAAGTGGGGTTATTCTCATAATATTTGGAGTTCTTTTATATTTTAACATGCTGATCAAGATAAGTGGATATTTTTATTAAGAGGTGGTTAGTGTGAAAAATAAAAGTCTAATTTTTACTATAATTGGTGTGATAGTTATAGGGGCACTTATTTTCGTCTTAAATAATTACACAAAAAGTGCTCAACCTTCCCCTTCTCAAGTGGCAGAAAATAATACTCCTAGCAATAATGAAGGTCAAAATACAAGTTCAAATGCAAATGCAAATAAAACTGAGCAAAGTGAGCCTAAGATAGGGAATCAAGTAGGAGATGTAGCACCAGATTTTACGCTAAAAGATTTAGATGGCAATACTGTGACCTTGTCGAGCTTAAGAGGAAAAAAAGTTATACTAAACTTTTGGGCAACAACTTGTCCTTATTGCAAAATTGAAATGCCAGCTTTAAATCAGTTTATAAAAGGCCATAAAGATGATACGGTTTTACTTGCGATAGACTTGGGTGAAAGCCCATCAAAAGTAAAGCAGTATTTAGAAGGGAAAGGATATGAATTTACTGTGCTACTGGATACTGACTTAAGTACTATTTACGATTATCAGGTTCAATTTATACCTATGTCTTATTTTATAGATAAAAACGGGGTCATAAGGGCAATTAGCAATGGGGCTATGACATATGACGAAATTGAAGAGTATTATAAATCAATTTCTCAATAAATGAAAATGTACAAAAGCAAGTAGAAGGAGGATATACACAAATGAAACCAGTAAATGTCACAGATGAGACTTTTGCAGAGGAAGTATACAATTCTGATAAACCTGTTTTAGTAGATTTTTGGGCTAAATGGTGTAGACCCTGTTTAATGATGGCACCAGTGTTAGAGGAGTTTGCGGAAGAATACGCTGATAAGATAAAAGTGGCAAAACTGGATGTGGATGAAAATCCTGTAATTGCTTCTAAATATAGAATTATGAGCATACCTACAATGGGGGTTTTTGTAAATGGAAAAATGGTAGACAAAGTTATAGGTTTTATGCCTAAAGAGCATTTAGTTGAAAAAATGTTAAAATATTTAAAATAGGTATTAAAAAGGAGTATCTTTTGTTAGAGATACTCCTTTTTTAGTAAAAGATTATGCTATCACGTTTAAAACTTGCCGGTCATTTACTACTTTTATATAATTTACTTCCGGGTCTTCGGTGCCTTGTATGCTTAAGTTAGCTTCTTTCATTTTATCTACATATTCTATAATTTCTAATGTTATTCTTTCCCCCGGGCAAAGCACTGGAATACCTGGAGGATAAGCCATCAAAAACTCGGCACTTATTTGCCCTACACTTTCTCTTAGAGGTAGTGCAACAGTGGAGGAGCCAAAAGCATATCTTGGTGATACTACTTGTTCTGGTATTTCTGGTATATCTATAGGTTTCGCTATTTCAATATTTTCATTGTATAATTCATCACTTATTTCTCTTAAAGCCCTTAAGAGATAATCGACTTTTTCCTTTGTATCACCAATAGAGAATACACATAAAACATTATACATATCTGAAAGTTCAGGTTGTATATAATATCTTTCTGCCAATATTCTCTCTAACTGATGGCCGCTTATTCCAAGGCCTTTAGCTGTTATTGTAACTTTTGTGGGGTCAAAGTCATAGGCTCCATCACGGCCAACAATTTCTTCACCAAAACAGTAGAGTCCTTTTATATTGTTTATCTCTCTTCGAGCGTACTCTGCTAATTCTATTGTTCTATCTAATAATTCTTTTCCTTCTGTAGCCATTTGCATTCTTGCAACATCTAAGGAAGCCAACAATATATACGAAGGACTTGTTGTTTGGAGTAAACTCATTACTTGTTTTACTCTATTAATATCAATTCTATCGCCTTTAACGTGAAGCATCGAGCTCTGCGTCATTGAGCCAATAATCTTATGAGTGCTCTGTGCACAGATATCAGCTCCTGCTTCCATCGCTGAAATAGGCAATTTTTCGTTAAATTTAAGGTGTGGTCCGTGAGCTTCATCCACCATGAGTATAGCGTCATAGTCATGAACAATTTCAGCAATTTTTACTATATCGGTAGAAACTCCGTAATAAGTCGGATTTATTATTAAAACAGCTTTTGCATCTGGATGCTCTCTTAAGGTTCTTTCTACTGTTTCTGGTGTGACATTTAATGCGACACCGATATTTTTATCAATTTCTGGTTGCATATAAACAGGTATAGCACCACTTAATATAATTCCTGACGTTACAGATTTATGAATATTTCGAGGTACAATTATTTTTTCGTCTTCTCTCATTACACTTAAAATCATTGCTTGAATGGCACCAGATGTTCCATGAATAGAAAAAAAGGTAGCGTCGGCACCAAACGCTTCTGCTGCTAATTCTTGGGCATATTTAATTGGCCCAGTAGGCTTGTGCAAGCTATCTACTTGCTGAAACACTGTTACATCCATTGACAATACATTTTTGCCTACAAAATCTAAGAATTTTTTGGCCATTCCCACACCTTTTTTATGCCCTGGCACGTGAAAAGGGATAGTATTGTTATTTACATATTCCATTAAGGCATCAAATAAAGGAGTTTGGGCTTGATCAAACTTTTTCAACGCATCTAACACCTTCTTTCATAAGTTTTGGCTCAGAATAAAAGCCTAAAACCTTGATATAAGTAATTCAAAGGCATAGGCTTTGCAGAGCTTTGCTTTCCTTAAAAATAATTTCAATTCATTATAAGACATATTGCTGTAAATTTCAATAATAAGTTTTATGTTAATTTAAAAATATTTTTAGAGAAAGTTTTAAACTGCTAATCTAGTCTTTAATTACACTATACTATATAGTATGAGAAAAACCCTGAAATGTCAAATGCATTTTTGTAATAAGTAGAGGTTTTCTGTATAAATTTTATTTGCGATTTTTACTATAGCAATTTATAATAATAAACAAAACGGTATGACAATATGCGTTTTAATGAGGTGTGGAAATGCTTAGTAAAGATGTTGTGCAAAGAGTAAAGGACTTATCATTAAAAAAGTTGAAAAACATGAATTTTGATGTGGATCAATATTTAATTGAGGAAGCAACTACGGAAGCGCAAAATTTAATAGATTACAAAATTATTCATCAAGTATGTGATAATTTTCATATTGATGAGAGAGAAAATAAAATAATCTTTAAAACTGGAGATTATTTCTTTGGGGATTATATAGTAAAAAATTTAAAAGAAGCGGAATATATAATTTTAGCAATCATTACACTGGGAGATAGAATAGATAAAAGGGTAAATGATTATTTTTCAGAAAGTAATTACACAAAAGGAATGATTTTAGATGTTATTGCAGGCGTTTTCCTTGAAATATTGACGAATAATTTTTGGGAAGAGGTAAGAGAAAACGCGGAAAAGTATGGCAAAGAAGTTACAGATGTTTTTTACCCAGGAAATAAGTGGGACATAAAAAATCAGGCTGTGATTTGCAAACTTGTGGACAGTTCAAAAATCGGTGTAAATATTAATCACAGTTTTATCATAACACCACAAAAAACAGTGTCTTTTGTATGTGGAGTAGGGGAAAACGTGAAAAGACTTGAAAATAAATCAGTTTGCAATAATTGTGAAGCTAAAGATTGTATTTATAGAAATTCTTTTGGTGAATCTAAATATAAAGTAACTGTTCATTTTAGTGGCAACACAAAAGTTATTGAAGTAAGTAAAGGAGAAAATTTATTTCATGTTCTTGTTAAAAATGGAATAAAACTTAACAATTTTTGTGGTGGCAGTCGGATTTGTGGTCAATGTAAAGTTATATTAAGTGAGGAACTTGATATTTCTGATGATGAAAAATACTTTTTGACAGATAAAGAAATAAAAAACAACATTCGGCTTGCGTGTTTTGTTGAGATAGATAGGGATTTAGAGGTCAAGGTACTTTCTGAAGAGCAAAAAGCAAAAATATTGACAAAAGAAAATGATTTGTTAAGTATTGAATTATATCCTCGCGTAAAAACTTCTACAGTAGAAATTAAAAAACCAACTTTACATGACCAAAATGACTATGTTAAAAAAATTAAAGAGGCTGTAGGTGGAGAAATAGAAGTTCCTTTAAAGTTTTTAACGAATCTTCCTGAAGTTTTAGAAGAAAATGATTATAAGGTAAATATTACTATTAGGAAAAATGAAATAATTTCGATTAAGGAGGTCACTTCGAAACCATACAATTACGGTATAGCATTAGATATAGGAACTACTACTATTGCTGCTTATTTATATGACTTAGATGAGGGGAAAGAAGTAGATGTATATTCATGTTTAAATCCGCAAAGGACTTTTGGTGCTGATGTTGTAACGAGAATAACTTATAGTATTACTAATTCTCAAGGATTGTATCAGTTGCATTCAGCTCTAATAAATAAAATAAATGAAATTGTAGAGGAGTTTTGTGTAAAAAATTCTATAGACAAAAGCGATATACATGAAATTGTGGCAGTAGGTAATCCTACAATGATACATTTCCTTTTAAATGTATCTTCCAAGAATATAGCGATATCTCCTTATGTGCCGACTTTTACGTCAATGATAGAAATAAAAGCAAGAGAGATTGGTATAGAGATAAACAAGGAAGGATATTTAATAACATTACCGCTTATATCTTCTTATGTAGGAGCAGATACTGTGGCAGCAGTTTTGGCAAACAAAATTGACCAATCTGACGAACTATGCTTGCTTGTAGACATAGGAACCAACGGCGAGATGGTATTGGGGAATAAAGATAACCTTATTGCTTCTTCGGCTGCAGCAGGCCCTGCTTTTGAAGGAGCAGGAATAACTTTTGGACTAAATGGCGTAGAAGGAGCTATAGACCATGTAGATTTTAGTAAAAGAGCTTTTTATACTACAATAGGAAATAAAAAAGCTAAAGGAATATGTGGTTCCGGTATTGTAGATATTATTTCTGAACTTTTGAAGTATGGCATTGTTGATAGTACTGGCAGGCTTTTGTCTAAAGAAGAAGTTAAAAATGTACCTGTTGATATTGCAGAAAGGATAACTCTTTACAAAGGTGAACCGGCATTTTTAATAGAAAATGGAATATATGTGACACAAAAAGATATAAGGCAAATACAACTGGCAAAAAGCGCCATACTTGCTGGCATTAACATCATGATAAAAGAAATAGGTATTGATGTAAATGAAATAAAAAAAGTTTTTTTGGCAGGAGGATTTGGAAATTACATTCTTCCTGAAAGTGCGATAACAATTAGGCTTTTGCCAAGGGAACTTCAAGGCAAAATCCTTCAAGTAGGCAATAGTGCTGGGATTGGTGCGATAATGGCATTGCTTTCTGATAAAGAACTGAAAAGAGCAATACATTTACAAAATAAAATAAACTATATAGAACTATCAACCCATGAAGATTTTCAAAATGAATTTGTAAAAGGAATGTATTTTTAATAAAAGTGGGAGTCAGAATATAAAAAATGCATTGAAATTATAACAAAGGAGTGTTTGTAGATGACAAAAGAAGACCTTAAGAAAAAGCTTGATAAAATAGATGGAAAGGGGTATAAAGCTTACAAAGACCTTGAAGGAGAATATGAGTTTGAAAAATTTATACTGTATATTGACCATGTTCAGGGAGACCCTTTTGCACCTCCTTCAAGGATAAGGGTTAAAGTGCCTCAAAATATAGCTGATTTTGAGTTTTCCATGTATAACAATCCCTCAAGGCAAGTTGCTTTAGAAGATTTTTTGACAAGGTCAGTTTTTGAAGTTATAAAAAGGTTGCCTTCTTTAAAAGGTACAGGACATAGTGGGGATATTTACATAGACAAAGGTGGTCAACAAATAATTAAAAGAAGTGCAATGGTAGTTAACAAAGATTATGTAGAAGCAAGATTGAGCATAGGACTTCCTGCTTTTGGTAGACGAATAAATGGCAGTGGTGCCCAAAGAATATTTCTTGAATTTTTACCTCAAATTGTAGAAAAAAGTCTTTTAAAAAAGAGCCTCAACGTACAAGATATATGGCTATGGGTTGAGACAGTGGAAGACCAAGATTACCTTAGAAGTCAACTAAAAGAGAGAGGGCTTGTGGCTTTTGTGGCTGATGGTGCGATTCTTCCTAGAGAAAGCGGCATAAGTGATAGACCTTTAAAAGGCGGTAATGTAGTACCTTTTGAGTCGCCGGATAGCTTGAGGATTAAGTTTCAACTTCCGAATCGAGGAGAGATAACGGGGATGGGAATACCCGAAGGAGTTACGCTTATTGTGGGCGGCGGTTATCACGGCAAGTCTACCTTGTTACAAGCTATTCAAAAAGGGGTATACAATCACATACCAGGTGATGGCAGAGAGTTTGTTATAACTGTAGCTGATGCAGTAAAAATAAGAGCAGAGGATGGCAGAAGGATAGAAAAAGTAGACATAAGTCCTTTTATAAATAATTTGCCCAACGACATAGATACTACAAGGTTTACTACCGAAAATGCCAGTGGCAGTACTTCTCAAGCAGCAAATATTATTGAGGCGATAGAAATAGGTACCAGCTTGCTGCTTTTGGACGAAGATACTTCAGCTACTAACTTTATGATAAGAGATGCACGTATGCAAAAACTGATTGCAAAAAAGGAAGAACCTATAACTCCTTTTATTGATAGAGTAAAACAGCTATATAAAGATAAGGGTATTTCTACGATTTTAGTTATGGGTGGCAGTGGAGATTATTTTGATGTTGCAAATTGCGTAATTAAAATGCACGACTACAGACCCTATGACGTTACGCAAGAGGCAAAGAAAATTGCCAAAGAATTCAAAACGAATAGAAAAGTCGAAGGAAATAGTGAACCTATAGTTATAAAGCCAAGAGTTCCTCTTAAAAAAGGACTTGAAATAAAGGGTAAAAAGATAAAATCAAAAGACGAAGATACTATTAAATTTGGATATCAAGAGATTGAATTGGATTATGTAGAACAATTAGTAGACAAAAGTCAGACAAATGCTATTGGGGAGATAATACGATATATTGCCGATAAATATGTAGATGAAAAAAGCAATATAAAAGAAATATTAGAAAAAGTATATCAAGATATAAATAAAAAAGGACTTGATGTGGTATCTCATTTTTATGGTAAGCATCCTGGTAATTTAGCTTTGCCGAGGCTTTATGAAATAGCTGCTGCATTAAATAGATTGCGAAGCTTTACTGTAAAATAAAAATAACCTCCTCAGCAACACTGGATTCGCTTGAGGAGGCTAATCCTTCATTTTCAACTGGTGCCGAAGGTGGGAGTCGAACCCACACGGGGTGTAAGCCCCACTGGATTTTGAGTCCAGCGCGTCTGCCAATTCCACCACTTCGGCAAGTTATTACATTTGATATCTTATCATAGGTTAATAAAAATTTCAATACCCTTTTTATAAAAAGTGCTATTAATTTACCTAGTCATTATTTATAGATTCCTTTGTTTGTGATATATTTATATTTACAGAAGATTTTTCAAGGTTGGTGATATTATGGAAGAGTTAAGCAGAAATGAAAAGATAGAACGCGCAATTTTAGTAGGAATCATTTCAACAACTGAAGATGAAGAAAGTATGGGAGAATTAAAGGAGCTGGCTTTGACAGCTGGTGTAGAAGTAATAGGTGTTATGACGCAAAAGCGTGATACAATCCACAAAGCTCATTATATTGGCAAAGGTAAGTTGGAGGAATTAAAATTTTTTGTTGAGAATCAAGAGGCTGACCTTATTATTGTCAATGATGAGCTTACTGGTACTCAAATTAAAAATATGGAAGACTTTTTAAATGTAAAAGTGATTGATAGAACTAATCTTATCCTTGATATATTTGCTAAAAGGGCAAGGTCAAAAGAAGGTATGTTGCAAGTAGAATTAGCACAATTAAAGTATCGTCTACCACGTCTTGTAGGTATGGGGGGACAACTTTCAAGATTGGGTGGTGGAATAGGAACAAGGGGACCTGGTGAGACAAAATTAGAGGCTGATAGGAGGCATATACAAAATAGAATAAAGGCAATAGAAAAGAAACTGGAGGAAATAAAAAGGCATAGAGATTTACAAAGGAGTAGACGTAAAAAAAATCAAGTTCCTGTTGTAGCTATAGTAGGATATACAAATGCGGGCAAATCCACACTACTTAATGCTCTTACAAAGGCAGAAGTTTATGTGGAAGATAAATTATTTGCAACACTTGATCCTACTGCCCGAAGACTTATTTTACCTTCAGGGAGAGAAGTGATTTTGATTGATACCGTAGGTTTTATTAGAAAATTACCCCATGACCTTGTAGAGGCTTTTAAATCTACATTAGAAGAGGTTAAATATGCAGATTTATTGCTTCATGTAATTGATGTGACTTCACCAGATATGGAGGAAAAGATAAAGGTTGTAGAAAGGGTTCTTTCAGATTTAGGGGCTATTAATATCCCTAAGATAAATGTTTTTAATAAAATTGACCTTTTGGAAGTTGTACTTAAAGGAAATGAAAGAGAAGTTTATATTTCCGCAAAAAATAAAATTGGATTTGATAATTTATTGGAGGCAATAGAAAGAGAAATTTTTAAAGATGTGGAAGTAGTGAATTTTCTACTGCCTTATGATAAGACTAAAGAATACAATTATTTAAAAGAAAAAACAAAAATAATTGAAGAAAATTATAATGAGGACGGGATAATGATAAAAGCTGAAGTTCAAAAAGAAACAAAGGAGAAACTCAAAGATTTTATTATCGTTTAATAGCGTTGTATTCTGCTTTTTCTTGAGCCTTTACGTTTTTAACTATTTGAACAATTTTTTTATAAGCTTTTTGCGTACCATAAATGACTAAAGGCCTTCCTATAACAGGAAATTTTAAAGCAATAGAAGTAAATCCGCCAATTTTCATAATCCAGTTTGTAGTACCAGTCGTGTCAATCAAAAGCAGTCCTTCGTTTGTATTGAATATATGATAGTATAAATCTTTAAGAGCTGGCTCAATTAACTTTTTGGCATTTTTTACCCCCATAGAATATACGTTGTTGCCATATTCATCAGTACCAATAGGAACGATGTGTCCCGGGTCATTTTGGCCATTTAATTTATCAAACAAAGATATGCTTTCTATTTCTTCTTTAGATGGAATTCTGTCCATTGGCAGTTTTCCAGTGTGTATGTAAGATGCTATTACAGAAGTATGCGTTCCGCCATAACAGTGATAAATTATATACATTTGAAACTCCCCTTCCTTGTTTTTTACATTAAATATTTTTTATAATTTAGAGATTTTTATACTGGTAAGTTGATTTTTTTTGATGGAAAAATTAAATTTTGATGTATAATTGTGGAGATATGGATAAAAATAAAAATAAAATTAAAAATTTAAGAAGGAATTTAAAAGTTTTTAAAGAATATTATATTAAAAGAAAAAAATAAAAATTTTAGGGGGCTTGTAAATGTTAATAAGAGATTGCGCTGGTGGAGTTGTATTCAAAGGAGATAGTGTATTCATTCTTAAAAATGAGAAAGGGGAATGGGTGTTACCAAAAGGGGTTATTAGAAATAATGAATTGCCTATTGATGTGGCCATAAGGAGAGTCTGTACTGAAACAGGCCTTAAATCTGTTGAAGTCCTTTCTACTGCTGGTGAAACCAGTTACGAATTCTATTCTGTTACCCGTCAGCGTCCTGTCTTTAATAAAATTACTTGGTATCTCATGACTACTTTTGAAGAGGAATTTAATATTAGCAAAGAAGATGGCTTTGTCGATGGAGGTTTTTATCCTATAGACAAGGCTTTGGAGATGATTACCTATAGTCAAGACAAATCGCTTGTAAACGTTTCTTATTTTAAATACAAGACGTTGACGAAGGCTTTGGCATAGGCGAAAAAGCTTTGATGAAGCCTAATAAAGCCGGTAACGGCTTTATTTTTTGATTATATTTTGGTATAATTACAAAGGGGTGCTATTTTGGCTAAAAGTTATAAAACGCTATATTCTTACGGAGTTGCTGAAATCGAAATAAAGCGTTCCAGATTTATTGGACATGCTAAACCAGTTTCTTCAGAGGAAGAGGCGGTAAAATTTATAGGGGAAATTAGAGCAAATCACAGAATGGCAACCCATAACGTTTATGCTTATGTTATTGGAGAAAATGATGAAATTCAGCGTTTTAGTGATGATGGAGAGCCTTCTGGCACAGCAGGTATACCTGTATTAAATGTGATAAAAAAAGAAGGATTAAAAAACGTTGCTGTTGTGGTTACAAGGTATTTTGGTGGAATATTATTAGGAGCAGGAGGATTAGTGAGAGCTTACACAAAAGGGGCAAAAATAGGTATTGATGCTGCTGGAATAGTAGAAAAAATTCCTGCGAAAAGTATAATCCTCACTTTTGATTATACTTTGCTGGGAAAAATTCAAAATGAGCTTTTAAAAAAAGGTTATTACATTAAGGATACTATATATTCAGATAAAGTTTCTATAGTATTACATATTGAAGAAAACCATCTATTAGAATTTCAAACTTTTATAAACGATTTGACAAGTAAAAAGTGTGATATAAAAATTGAAGAAGATGTGTACCTTTTAAAAAAAGGCGATGAATATTATGGAACATAAATTTTATCTCTTATAAAATGGTGAGAGAAAAGTAAATAGGGGTGCATTAATTTAAGCCCCTATTAAATTAGGAGGTAAAAAAGAATGGAGTGGGATTATTCCTACATAGATTATGTAGAAGAAGCTATGAAAAGAAAAGTGTGGGCTGTAGTAGGAGCACTCCCTCGAGAGAGTAAATATGGCTATCAAATTTACCGAACTCTTAAATTGAACGGGTATACAGCTTATCCTGTTAATCCAAAATTTCAAGAAGTAGATGGAGATCCTTGCTATGACTCTTTGTCCAGCTTACCTGTGATACCAGAGGTTGTAGATATGGTAGTTTCTCCAAGTATAGGTGAGCAGTACGTAGAAGAGGCTGCAAAATTAGGTGTAGAAATTATTTGGTTTCAACCGGGGGCAGAAAGTGAGGAACTGGTGGAAAAAGCCAAAAACCTTGGATTAAAAGTTATTTATAATGCCTGTGTAATGTTGGAAACAGACAAGAGAAAATAAGAGGAGAACTATCTCCTCTTATTTTAATTATTTGCGGGGCTTTGAGAAAAGTTCATATATTCCCATACAAAATAAAAAAACAGCGAATATTTTTTTTAATATAAAAGCTTTTGTTATTGCTGCTATAATAGCTCCGACAACACTTCCTATTATTCCACCGATTATAATAAACAATATAATTTTATATTTGATATTTTTCTTTTTAAAATGGTATATTAGTGCGATAATTGCTGTAGGAATAAAAGAAAAAAGATTGACACTTTGAGCAATGTGTTGCTCGGTTCCAGCAAAGATTGTTAATGCAGGAATGAGAATTGTTCCTCCTCCAATTCCCATTCCCCCTACAATTCCTGAAAAAAGTCCTATTAAAAATAGTTTCATGATATCCACATCCTGACGGAAGCTATAAGCATTATTATTCCAAAAATTTTTCTTAATAAAGGTATGGAGATTTTATTAAGAAAATATGCGCCAATAAATCCTCCTATTGTACTTCCTATAGCTATGTTAATGGTTATAGGAATGTCGGTTATTCTATTTTGTAAATACACTAAACTACTGACTAAAGTAATAGGTAGTATGATTGAAATCGCCGTAGCATGAGCCTTATGGTCTTCTATGCCAAGTAAAAAAACCAATGCAGCGACTATTAAAGTACCTCCACCTGCACCTAAAAGACCGTTTATAATACCAGTTATGAATCCTATAACGAAAAGTTTTAGTTTGCCAGTCATTTTTTATCACCTTTTGTAACTTGATATTATTATTTTTTCTCTAAAATCTTTTGATATTCTAATTTCCATTTGACATGTCTAGCGTAGAGAGTTTAAAATTTTTATAGTAATGTACAAATGGAGGTAAATTTTATGATTGCCAACAATGTTTTTGAGCTGATTGGGAAAACGCCAGTAGTTAAGTTAAATAAAATTGTGGAGAAAGAATGGGCGGAAATTTATTTAAAATTAGAATTTTTTAATCCCGGAGGCAGCGTTAAAGATAGGGTAGCTTTTTCCATGATAGAAAAGGCAGAAAAAGAAGGAAAATTAAAAAAAGGAAGTGTAATTATTGAACCTACCAGCGGAAATACAGGTATAGGGTTGGCGATGGTAGGGGCAGCAAAAGGGTATAAAGTAATAATAGTTATGCCTGATACTATGAGCATGGAAAGAAGAATGCTTTTAGCGGCATATGGGGCAGAAGTAGTTCTTACCCCTGGCAAATTGGGGATGGAAGGCGCTATAAAAAAAGCAGAAGAATTAGTAAGGCAGAATAAAAACTATTTTATACCACAACAGTTTGAAAATTTTGCAAATCCTTTAATCCATGAAGAGACTACTGCCAAAGAGATAATTGAAGATTTTAATGAAGGACTTGATGCTTTTGTTGCAGGTGTAGGTACAGGAGGAACTATTACAGGAGTAGGGAAGAAATTAAAAAGTAAATTTTCTAATATAAAGATAATTGCAGTGGAACCTTTTTCAGCAGCAGTTTTATCAGGGAAAGAAGCTGGTCCTCATAAGATTCAAGGAATTGGGGCAGGTTTCATTCCTAAGGTGTTAGATAAAAATGTCATAGATGAAGTAATTGCTGTAAGAGATGAAGATGCCTTTGAGGTGACTCGCCTTTTAGCAAAAAAAGAAGGCATTCTTGGAGGAATTTCTACAGGTGCTTCCTTATGGGCAGCAATTGAAGTTGCTAAGAAGTTAGGCAAAGGTAAAAAAGTTTTAGCGATAGCTCCTGACAGTGGAGAGAGGTATTTAAGCACACAACTTTTTAGAGAGGATTAGATTTACAAGCCCTATATTATTGTGTTAAAATATTTTAGACACAGTAAAGGAGGTTTTTTTATGTCAGGGCATTCAAAATGGGCTAATATAAAACACAAAAAAGAGAAAATGGACGCTAAAAAGGGAAGAATTTTTACAAAGCTTACTAAAGACATTATAAAGGCGGCTAAAGAAGGCGGTGGAGACCCTAATGCCAATAGTAAATTAAGAGATGCTATAGAAAAGGCAAAAGCTAATAATTTGCCAAATGAAAATATACAAAGGGCTATTAAAAAAGGTACCGGTGAATTAGGAGGAGCTAATTTAGAAGAAGTAATATATGAAGGATATGGTCCTTCTGGTACTGCTATAATTGTTGAAGCCTTGACTGACAATAAAAACAGAACTGCTGGTGAAATAAGGCATATTTTTGATAGGCATGGTGGTAGTTTAGGAGCAGCTGGTTCTGTTACATGGATGTTTGACAAAGTCGGAATTATAATTGTTGAAAAAAATGATTCTATTGATGAAGACGAATTAGCGATGGTTGCAATAGATGCAGGCGCGCAAGACTTTTCTGCAGAAGATGAAGAATTCGAAATAATCACTGAGCCTTCAAATTTTCAAGAAGTAAAAGAAGCAATTGAAAAAGCAGGCTATAAAATTTCTGAAGCAGAAGTTACTATGCTTCCTAAAAATACTATACAACTAAGTCCTGAAGACTACGAAAAATTTGAAAAGTTAATTGACAAATTAGAAGAAAATGACGATGTACAAAACGTTTATCACAATGTGGAAATAGAAGACGAAGATGAGGAATAAAAGAAAGAGATAGAAGAGGTTACATTTCTTCTATCTCTTTCTTTTCTTTTTCTGTTAAAACTTTATGTAAGTCTAAGTTGATGATTAATCTGTCGTTTAAATTGATAATAGAGGTTATGTACTCTTTCCCAATTCCTTTTATTATGTCTGGAGCTTCTTGTATGGAACTATCGTCTACATGTAAAACTTCTGTTACTGAGTCTACGATAAAACCTACTGGTCTGTTAGTGACATTTACTACAATAATCCGATTATTGTCATTTTTTTTTGATAAAGGCAAATTGAAGCGCTTTTTTAAATCTACAATAGGAATAACTGTTCCTCTTAGGTTAGTTATGCCTTCTACAAAAGAGGGGGAATCAGGTACTTTAATAATCGTCTGAAGCCGTATAATTTCTATTACCTGATTAATGTCTACGCAAAAGTCTTCATTATTTAATTTAAAAACTACAATTTGATTTGCCACTTTATCATCTCCTCCCTTATAGATATTATTCGATATTTTTTGACAAAATCCTGCAAAGAGAATAAATTTTTTAAAATTGGTTATAATTACATAAAACAGGAGGAGATGTTATGAAAAAGCTAATTTCCTATAAACTGGTTACTATATATTTGTTAGCTATATTTATAGGAGTAATGATGGGATATTTAATTAATGTTAAAGATAATGAAAAGCAAAGAACAGAAAAAAATATAACTTATGAACAAAAGATTTCTTCTCAACAAGAAGCTCTTGCTAAAAAATTAATTTCTCAGAGTAGACTCATATTTGAAACTAAATATCTTGAAAATGGTGAGATAGTCCGGGAGGTTCAAAATTTAACCCCTTCTCTTTATGGGAAAAGCAAGGAAGAAATTGCGAGGATATATAGTGAGTGGGAAGTTAAAAGTTTTGATGAAGACGAAATAGTTCTCTATAGGGAAAAAGAAGGATTACCTCCAGATTATTATATAATTTCCAGTATGAATGGATATGTGGTTTTATTAAAAAGTGACGGAAATGGCAATAAAGAAATTGTAGAGAAAACAGACATACCTTTGGACAGTTTAACACCTTTTGACAGAGAAAGGGTGATGAAAAATATAATTACAAAAGACAAAGATGAAGCATACCAAATATTAGCAAATTTGAGCTCTTAAGTTCTCCTATGCTTTTAGGAGAACTTTTTCTTGTTTATAAAGTCCATTGATGTTAAAATAAATAAAAGGAGAGGAGATATAATGAGGGTATTAGGGATAGATCCTGGAATTGCCATAATGGGCTATGGTATAATAGATTACAAATCCAATAAGTTTACTGTTATAGACTACGGTGCAGTTACTACAAAAGCTGGTATTGATAAGGCTTTGCGCCTACACGATATATATAATGGAATTATATCACTTATAAAATCTTACAGTCCTGATGTAGTAGCTATAGAAGAGCTTTTTTATAATAAAAACGCAAAGACTGTCATAACTATTGGGGAGTCCAGAGGAGTTTCTATTTTAGCTGCTGTCAATTCGGGAATAAAGGTTTTTGAATATACTCCTTTGCAAGTTAAACAAGCAGTGGTAGGGTACGGAAGAGCAGATAAATATCAAGTCCAACAAATGGTGAAGGTTTTATTAAATCTTGAGGAAATTCCTAAACCTGACGATGTAGCTGATGCATTGGCAGTTGCTATATGCCATTGTCACAGTAACAATATGATTGAAAAGCTGGGGTATTCAAGATGATTGAGTATATTAGAGGGATGATTGAAGATATTGGACAAGATTATGTAGTGATTGACTTTATGGGTATAGGTATAAAGGTTTTTGTCCCATTTTCTACTTTAAAAGTTTTACCTTCTAAGGGGAATATAACCAAGCTTTATACATACTTGCAGGTGAGAGAAGATGGTTTTCAAATTTTTGGATTTAAAACAAAAGAAGAGTTAGATTTATTTGAGAAATTATTGTCTGTTAGTGGTGTAGGGCCTAAAGGAGCTTTGTCTATTTTGTCTGTGGTTTCTATTGATAATTTTGTAAAAGCAGTTAACGCAGGCGATTATAAAGCTCTTACGATAGCTCCGGGAATAGGCAAGAAGACTGCTGAGAGAATTATTTTGGAATTAAAAGATAAGCTTCCAAAAGAAATAGTTTTTGAAGGTGATAATAATTTTTCAAATGAGGCTTTAGAAGCTTTATTAGCTTTGGGTTATACCAAAAGTGAAGCTATTTATGCTTTGGCAGATATCACCTGTGATAGCGTAGAAGAAGCTGTAAAACAAGCTTTGAAAAAATTAATGAAATAGGGTGAATTGAATGGAGGAGAGAATACTAACTCAAAGTTTTACACAGGAAGATGCCTCTGAATACAGTTTGCGTCCTAGGTGGCTTTCTGAGTATATAGGTCAGCAAAAGATAAAAGAGGAATTAAAAATTTACATAGAAGCCGCTAAGATGAGAAAAGAGCCCCTTGACCATGTCCTACTATATGGTCCTCCTGGCCTTGGAAAAACGACTTTAGCCACAGTAATTTCTAATGAAATGGGAGTAGGAATAAAAATAACCTCAGGTCCTGCTATAGAAAAGTCGGGAGATTTGGCAGCAATTTTGACTAATTTACAGGAAAATGACATACTTTTTATAGATGAGATTCACAGGCTTAATAGAAGTGTAGAAGAGATTCTATATCCTGCAATGGAAGACTTTGAATTGGATATAGTAATAGGAAAAGGCCCAAGTGCCAGGTCTATAAGGCTTAGTCTTCCGCGTTTTACTTTAATTGGGGCTACGACAAGGGCTGCTCTTATGACTTCTCCTTTGAGAGACAGATTTGGGGTTATAAACCGTTTGGATTACTATTCAGTGGAGGAATTAAAAGAAATAATTAAAAGGTCAGCGAATATTTTAAACATTGGAATTGATGAAGATGCAGCTTTGGAGATTGCTAAAAGGTCACGGGGGACTCCGAGAATTGCCAATAGACTTCTAAAACGGGTGAGAGATTTCGCACAAGTAAGAGGAAATGGATACATTGATTTTAAAACTTCCAAAGAAGCGCTGGACGTATTAGGTGTAGATGAGATGGGATTAGAATACATTGATAGAAAGATTTTGGTTTCTATTATAGAAAAGTTTGGCGGTGGTCCTGTAGGAATCGATGCTATTGCTGCATCAATAGGAGAAGATGGGGATACAATAGAGGATGTTTATGAACCTTATCTTTTGCAAATAGGTTTTTTAAACAGGACTCCGCGAGGAAGAGTTGTTACAAAATTAGCTTATGATTACCTTAAATATCCTTATATAGAACAGGGGAGGATAGAAGGTGTTTGATAGTTTTGGTAAAATGTTGATATTTATGGGAGCTATATTAATTTTAATAGGGGTGCTTTTTTCTGTAGGTTCAAAAATTGGTTTAGGACGTTTGCCAGGAGATATAGTTTATCAAAAAGGAAATTTCACTTTTTATTTTCCTATTATGACAAGCCTTTTATTGAGCCTGGTTTTTACATTAATTTTTTGGCTTTTTAGAAGATAACGTATGAAAAGGGGTTGTATTTTGTGAGGTTGAAAAAATTTATAATAGGGAGTATAATTAGTGTCATGATTTTAACTCTCTCACCTTACCCTACCGCGAATGCTGATATTAGCATTCCGAAGGTTATAAAAGTAGGGCTTTTTTATGGACAGACTGCAAAACCCTCTTACCAGCTTTCTTCTTCTGGGGGTTTTAATTTCGCCTATGAAGACAATGCAGGAAATTTGGTTAATATTTTTAGCACTAATTCACAAAATATAAAAGTTGTAAAAGATGATAATTTTTATTTAATGGTGGGAAGCTATGATAATTTGTACACTGTGAATGCTGATTATGCTAAAGTGGCAAGCCAAATTGCCAATGCTTTTATAGGATTTGATGGTAAATATCATATATACATAGGACCGTATTTGACATTGCCGGATTTGGAATCTGCTTATGAGATTTTTTCAAAAGATTATAGCAATATAGCCAAAGTGTTGCCGGATAAAAATATTTTAATAAGCAATGGTACAAAAAACCTGTTTTTGTTTAATATGAAGGCTGATTTATATGTAAGCAAACTTAATTCTGATAGCACACCCCTTGCGATAGAATCAAAGCGTTACAGAGGCATGTTTGAGTTTAGAAGGCAACAGGACAGTGACATGACTGCTATAAATGTTGTGCCCTTGGAGGAATATTTATATGGTGTTGTGCCGGGTGAGATGCCGGCATCGTGGAATATAGAAGCTTTAAAAGCACAGGCAGTTGCAGCACGAACTTATGCAGCTAAAAACATAGGCAGATACGGAAGATATGGATTTGATTTGACAGATGATGATAAAACACAAGTTTACAAAGGATATGATGGAGAATATCCTTCTACAAGCAAAGCGGTAGATGAAACAAAAGGTGTGGTCGCTATATATCAAGGAAGTCTTATAGATGCTCTTTATCATTCTCACAGCGGAGGGTATACTGAAGACAATAATAATTATTTTTCTGCGGATGTTCCTTATTTAAAAGGTGTGGAAGATAAATATGTTTTTGGCTATAGCAGTGCTAATGACAGTTGGACAGTGACTTACACAAAAGACCAGATAAAAAACATGCTCTTAAGTAAAGGGCAGTATATAGGAGATATAGTAGATGTAAAGGTTACTGAGAAAAGCTGGACTGGAAGAGCGATTACTGTCACTATTTATGGTACAAAAGGGACTTTCGCATTGAAAAAAGGAGATATACGATCTTTTTTTGGACTAAAAATAAAAAGCACTATGATTGATATAAAGGGCGATGGCAGCAGTGAATTTGAAGTGTACGTGACTTCTTCTTACAGTGATTCGCAAAAAGTTTCTTTAAAAGAGATAAATATTCAAAATAGTACAGGTATAACGAAGGTTTCTAAAGATACCTTTTATGTTATAGGGGCAAATGGAGTAAAAGAATTGAAAAAGACAGATAAGCCCAGCGAAGTTTATACTATAAATGGCAGTGGTTATGGACATGGGGTTGGTTTAAGCCAGTATGGGGCAAGAGGACTGGCGGACCATGGGTATAATTACATTTATATTTTAAAATACTATTACAAAGGTATTGAGGTATACGATACTATAAACAATAAAACTCTGTAAAAGGATGGCGCAAAAAAATGAAACGCAGCGAGTTTTACTTTGAATTACCAGAAGAATTAATTGCACAAGAACCTTTAGAAGATAGGTCTAGTTCTCGTTTAATGGTTTTAAATAGAAAAACTGGTGAGATTCAACACGATATTTTTAAAAATATAACAAAATATTTAAAAGCGGGAGATTGTCTTGTTTTAAATGATACAAAAGTTATTCCTGCGCGCCTTATAGGACGAAGACAAGACTCAGGAGGAAAGATAGAATTTGTTCTTTTGAAAAGATTATCAGTAAATGAGTGGGAAACGTTGGTAAAGCCTGGCAGAAGAGCTAAAGTAGGGACAAGAGTTGTTTTTGGAAATGGAGAATTGGTTGCAGAAATTTTGGACAATACAGAAGTTGGAGGAAGAGTAGTAAGATTTTATTATGAAGGTTTATTTGAAGAAGTATTAGATAAATTAGGAGAAATGCCTGTGCCACCTTATATCAAAAAGAAACTAAAAGACAAAGATAGATATCAAACTGTCTATGCAAAATATGAAGGTTCTGCAGCTGCTCCTACTGCAGGGCTTCATTTCACAGAAGAGTTATTAGAAAAAATAAGGCAAATGGGAGTAAAAACTGTTTTTATTACTCTTCACGTAGGGTTAGGTACTTTTAGACCTGTAAAGGAAGAAGTAATTGAAAATCATAAAATGCATGAAGAATTTTACATTGTTACAAAAGAAGCAGCTGAGAAAATAAATGAGACTAGGAAAAGTGGAGGAAGAATCATAGCAGTCGGTACGACTTCTACTCGAACTCTTGAAACAGTTGCTGATGAAGATGGTTATATAAAAGAAAAAAGTGGTTGGACTGATATTTTTATATATCCTGGTTACAAATTTAAAGCTATTGACGGCATGATAACAAATTTTCACTTACCTGAGTCTACTCTAATTATGATGGTGTCAGCTTTTGCTGGTAAGGAAAACATAATGAGGGCTTATAAAATAGCCGTTGAAAAGAAATATAGATTTTTTAGCTTTGGAGATGCAATGCTTATAATTTGAGCAGAATAGGAGGATATAATGGCAGCGATTAAATATCGGCTCATCAAAAAAGATAGCAGAACAAATGCGAGATTAGGAATATTAGAGACTCCCCATGGTGTTATAGAAACGCCTGTGTTTATGCCAGTAGGAACACAAGCAACTGTAAAAGCAATGACTCCAGAAGAATTAAAAGAAATTGGAGCGACAATTATTCTAAGTAATACTTATCACCTCTATTTAAGGCCAGGACATAAAATTATTGAAAAAGCTGGTGGACTTCACAGATTTATGAATTGGGATAGGGCAATTTTAACAGACAGTGGAGGATTTCAAGTTTTTAGCTTGAATTCTTTAAGAAAAATTACAGAAGACGGTGTAGAATTTAGGTCTCATATAGATGGCTCTAGGCACTTTTTTACTCCCGAAAAAGTAATAGAAATACAAAATGCTTTAGGTTCGGATATAATGATGTCTTTTGACGAGTGTGCACCTTATCCTGCAGATTATGAGTATGTCAAAAATTCTATGGAGCTTACCATCAAATGGGCTGAAAGAGGAAAAAAAGCTCATAAAAATACTGAAAAACAAGCTCTTTTTGGCATTGTCCAAGGAGGGATTTATGAAGATTTAAGAAAAGAATGCGCTCAAAGATTAGTAGAGATGGACTTTCCTGGATACTCTATAGGTGGATTAAGTGTAGGAGAACCAAAGAATGTAATGTACGACATTGTAGATTTAACTACAGAATATTTACCTGAAAACAAACCGAGATATCTTATGGGGGTGGGAAGTCCTGATGACCTTATAGAGGGAGTAATACGAGGAGTTGATATGTTTGACTGCGTGCTTCCGACGAGAATTGCTAGAAATGGGACAGTTTTTACCAGCAAGGGCAAATTAATAGTAAGAGATGCTCCTTATGCGGAGGACTTTTCTCCTTTAGACGAAGAGTGTGATTGTTATACTTGCAAAAATTATTCAAGAGCCTATATAAGGCATTTGTTTAAGGCTAATGAAATTTTAGCAGCAAGGCTTGCAACTATACACAACCTATATTTCCTTATTAAATTGATGGAGAGGATAAGGGAAGCTATAAGGCAAGACCGGCTGCTTGAATTTAAAAAACAATTTTTTAAAAAATATGGTTATAAGGAGGAGTATTGATGAATCCCGAAACGACTTACGTAATTGTTCAGATGCTTATTTTTGTTGCAATCTTTTACTTTTTGCTGATTTTGCCTCAACAAAGACGCCAAAAGAAAGAAAGAGAAATGCTTGATTCTTTAAAACCAGGTGATGAGATTATTACAAAAAGTGGTTTTTATGATAAAATTCTAAACATAAAAGATGATGTGATAACATTAGAAATGGGTGCAGATAAGGTAAGGCTTAAGATTGCAAAGTGGGCAGTAGGTGGAGTTGTAAGTTCTGCCAGTGACAAAAGCGATAAAGAAGAGAAATGATAAGATGCGGTTTGCCGCATCTTTTTTATGTACTATGTTTAAGATAAAAAGCATACATATTAGTAAGAAAACTGTGGGGGTGAGACTTTGAAAGGAAGGTTTGGTGTGGAAAAGGGAACTGGCATAAATATTACTGGAATTTTTACAGGGGTTTTAATAGCATACATTATCACTCTTAGTTTTTTCATAATTTACGCTTTGCTTTTGACTTTTACAGCCGTATCTGAACTAACTTTACCTACCCTTACTTTGTTGATAACTATAACAGGCATAGTTTTATCAGGTGCTTTATCAGCAAGGCATACTACTAGCAAAGGATGGTTAAATGGAGGAATTGCTGGTATTTTATATGTAACTGTTATGTTGATTTTGGGAGCATTTTTTGTAAAAGAATTAGAGCCTACTTCTTCTTGGGCAGTAAAATACGCTTGGGGAGCTATTTTAGGAGCTTTAGGTGGTATGATAGGTATCAATTTATAGCTTTAATTCCTTCTCTTTATGTGTTATAATAAATCAGGAAGAGGAGGGAAGAAAAATGAAGCGTGTTATAACAATTAACAGGCCAACGTTAAAAAATAGCTTAAAAAAGCCAGGTTGCGGCGAATGCCAGGCATCCTGTCAGTCTGCTTGTAAAACCTCTTGTACTGTAGCAAACCAAGAGTGTCAATATTAATACATATTACTCAAATGGCAGTAAAGTGTAATTACTGCCATTTAAACTTGCAATGGAGGTTAAAAAATGTCAGAGCTAATGCATAAATTTAAAAGACTGGGAATGAATATTGTAGTAGATCCGGTAAGTGGCTCTATCCATGTGGTAGACGATATTATTTATGATATTTTGGACTTTTATGAAAATCGCTCAAAAGAAGAAATTGTAAATTTACTTCAGCATAAATATAAAAAAGAAGATATACTGGAAGCTATTGCAGAAATTGATGAATTAAAAGAAAAAGGGTTATTATTTTCAGAAGATATATATAAAGATATTCCAGTGTCGAGAAATGATTCTGTTATAAAAGCGATGTGTTTGAATGTTGCTCACGATTGCAATTTAAGGTGCAAATATTGTTTTGCTTCTACTGGGGATTTTAAAGGTAGCCGCAAGTTGATGGATTTTGAGACGGGCAAAAAAGCAATTGATTTTTTAATAAAAAGTTCTGGGAAAAGGCGAAACATTGAAGTTGATTTTTTTGGCGGTGAACCCCTTTTAAATTTTGAGGTAGTCAAGCGGTTAGTAGAATATGGAAAAGAAAAGGCGAAAGAAAATAAAAAAGTAATTAAATTTACCATAACAACCAATGCGGTTTTGCTGGATGATGAGAAAATAAAGTATTTTAATGAAAATTTTTCTAATGTGGTACTTAGTTTGGATGGAAGAAAAGAAGTAAATGACAGCATGAGGATACGTGTAGACGGCAGTGGAAGTTATGATACAATAGTTCCAAAAATAAAAAAATTCGTTGAATCAAGAGGGAAAAAAGAATACTATGTGAGAGGGACTTTTACAGCAAAAAATTTGGATTTTGCTAATGATGTGTTGCATATTGCTGATTTGGGAGTTTATGAAATATCTGTAGAGCCGGTAGTTGAAAAAGAAGATAAAGACTATACATTAAAGGAAGAGCATTTAGAGAGAATTTTAAATGAATATGACAGATTAGCAGAAGAATATGTAAAGAGATACGAAGAAGGAAGGCCTTTTTCTTTTTATCATTTTAAAATAGATTTAGAAGGAGGGCCTTGCATTAAAAAAAGACTTCAAGGCTGTGGTGCTGGTTTTGAGTATATAGCGGTGACTCCCGATGGGGATATTTATCCTTGCCATCAATTTGTGGGTATTGAGGAATTTAAATTAGGGAATCTTGAAGAAGGTATAACTAATAAAGAATTACAGCAAAAATTTATGGAAAGCGATATTTACAAAAAAGAAGAATGTACGAAATGTTGGGCGAGGTTCTATTGCAGTGGAGGTTGCTTTGCAAATAACTACAACATAAATGGAGATATTAATAAACCTTACGAGCTGGCTTGTGAAATGCAAAAAAGGCGTTTTGAAAATGCGATTGCCATAAAAGCATATCAAATGCTAAAGGGTGAGGAAAATGATAATAAAGGAATATAAAAGTATGAAGCCCAAAATAGATGATGAGGCGTATATAGCGGAAACAGCAGAGGTTATTGGAGATGTAGAAATAAAAAAAGATGCAAATATATGGTATGGGGCTGTGCTGAGAGGAGATATAGATAAAATAGTTGTTGGAGAAGGAACTAACATACAAGATAATTGCGTTGTACATGTTACAGAAGGACATCCTTGTTATATAGGAAATTACTGTACAATAGGACATGGGGCGATAGTTCATGCTTGTAAGATAGGAAATAATGTACTAATAGGTATGGGAACGATTATATTAGATGATGCAGAGATAGGAGATAATTGTATAATTGGAGCTGGTTCATTGGTAACAGGAGGTAAAAAGATTCCAGAGGGCAGTCTTGCTTTTGGAAATCCTGCAAAAGTTATAAGGAAACTTACTCAAGAGGAAATTGAAAATATTCATCGCTCCTATGAACATTATGTAGAATTAGCAAAATTACATTTTTCCAACTTTGGGAAATTGACCGTTTACAATAAAAGTAATATAATAGAAAATAGTTGAATTATGAAGGAGGATTCGAATGAGAAGTAGAGGTTTTATCAAATTTTTTTCTGTTGTTCTTATTGCAGCAATAGTTGCATATGTAGCATTTTTTGGAATAAATGTGGGTAATTACTCTATAAGTCCTGTGCAAAAGCACATAAGATTAGGGCTAGATTTAAGAGGTGGCGTTTATGTATTATTAGAAGCTCAGGGGGATGTTACACAAGACGCGATAGATAAAGCGATTGCGGTTATAAAAAACAGGGTGGATGCCCTGGGTGTAACACAACCTGTGATAGCTCAACAGGGTTCAAATAGAATTCGTGTAGAATTACCTGGTATGAAAGACCCTGACAAAGCAATAGAAATAATAGGTAAAACTGCTCAATTAAAATTTGTAGGTCCAGATGGACAAGTAATACTAACTGGTGCCAATGTTAAAGACTCTAAAGCAGTATATGGTCAGAGTCAAACAGGTGTGCAACAACCAGAAGTTACACTTGTACTTGATGCAGAGGGTACAAAGAAATTTGCAGAAGCAACACAAAAATTTTTAGGACAACCTATTGCGATACTTTTAGATGATAAGGTAATTTCTGCTCCTAAAGTAAATGACGTAATAACTACTGGAAATGCAGTCATTACAGGCTTGAAGGATTTTCAAGAAGCATCTGAATTAGCTACTCTTATAAGAGCTGGTTCTCTACCTGTTACATTAAAACCAATAGCCTATAGTTCTGTAGGTGCAACTTTAGGCCCTAGTGCCTATAATGCTAGCGTAGAAGCTGGTATATATGGTGTACTACTTATTTTACTATTTATGGCAGTTTTTTATAGATTGCCAGGAGTAATGGCAGATATAGCCCTTTTAATATATATATTGATAGATTTAATAATTTATGCTTTATTTAATATAACCTTAGATTTACCAGGGATTGCAGGCTTCCTATTGTCAATTGGTATGGCTGTTGATGCTAATGTTTTAATTTTTGAAAGATTTAAAGAAGAACTATGGGCTGGTAAAAGCATAAGAGCTGCTTTAGAGGCAGGTTTTGCAAGGGCCTTCAGAGCCATTTTTGATGCTAATATGACTACTATTATCGGTGCTATTATACTTTTTTACATGGGCTCTGGAAATGTGAAAGGTTTTGCTTTAACACTTCTAATAGGTGTCATATCCAGCTTGTTTACAGCTATAACTGTAACGAGATTTTTGTTGCTTGCACTTGTCGATTTGGATTTGACAAGAAATATAAAATTTTACGGAGCGTAGGAGGGAAATTGAGTGAATCAACACAGATTTCATATAGACGTCATTGGTAAAACTAAGATTTGGTTTGCGATATCAGGAATTGTAATCTTAATTGGTGTAATAGCAATGTTTGTAAATGGATTTAATTGGGGTATAGATTTTACTGGTGGAACAATAATGGAATTCCAAATTGGCAAATCTTTTGATACTGCTGACATCATAAAAATATTAAACAATTATAAAGTCAAAGACTTTCAAGTGCAGAAAATAGGCACAAAGGGAGATACTGTTTCAATAAAGACAAGCCCAATATCTAATGAAACTCGACTTTCTATAATAAAAGATATAGAGTCAAAATATAATTTAACGGAAAACGATCTGATAATGTCACAACAAGTAGGACCTTCTTTAGGCGCAGAAATAAAATTTGGAATGATACGTGCTCTATTGCTGGCTTCTGCTGTAATGTTTATCTATTTAGGATTTAGGTTTGAATTTGAAATGAGTGGGGCTGCAGTTATTGCTTTACTCCACGATGTGATTATATTAATTTCTATATATGCTATTTTTCACATAACAGTTAACGCTCCTTTTATAGCAGCAGTTTTAACTGTATTTGGCTATTCTGTGAATGCTACTGTCGTAATTTTTGACAGAATAAGGGATAACTTAAAAATCATGAGAAGATCGGATTATGCAAAAATTGCAAATGTTAGTGTAAATCAGACTCTTACAAGGTCAATAAATACAACTTTGACTACGTTGATTATCCTTGTTTTAATGTATTTCTTAGGACCCAATGCATTGAAAGATTTCGCATTGCCTTTGCTTATTGGGATAATTTCGGGAACATATTCTTCGATATTTATCTCTACTCCTCTTTGGGTATTAATTAAGAATAGAGAAAAGAGAAGAAAAACCTCTAATAAACCTATAAAAGCCTAAGTTTTAAATAAATACAAAAAATCTAGTGGCATAATATCTCTTTTTAGAGATAATGCTACTAGATTTTTATTGAGGTGAAAAAATGAATTTGCCTTTTATTTTTAGAAATAAAAATATTACCAGAAGATATAAAGAGATATTAAAGATTTTAACTAAAAATGGTTTTGGTTTTATTTCTGATATTTTATTAAAAGGTGGACATATACCTTTTCATATACTGAAAAGTCATGATTACATGGGAGCAGGAGAGAGGATTCGGAAAACATTAGAGGAATTAGGTCCTACTTTTATAAAAATGGGACAGCTTTTAAGTACAAGAGGGGACCTTATTCCCCATGATATTTTATTGGAACTTGCTAAACTTCAAGATGATGTAGAACCAGAAGACTTTGTAACTATAAAGAATATTTTAGAAAGTGAATTAAAAGGCAAAATATCGGATTTTTTCATTTATTTTGATGAAACTCCTATTGCTTCAGCTTCTATTGGACAAGTTTATAGGGCAAAAATTAAAGAAGGGAAAGATGTCGTTGTTAAAGTACAGCGTCCAGAAGTATCCCAAAAGATAAATGCTGATATAATAATTCTAAAGAATATTGCTAAAATTTTGAATGAGCGTATAGTTGATGCTCCTTTGGATTTTGTAGAAATTGTTGATGAATTAGCCGAATCTCTTCTCAATGAATTGGATTACACACAAGAAGGGAATAATGCCGAACGCTTTAGAGAAAATTTTGAAAAGGAAAGTTATATCTACATACCTAAAGTATATTGGGGATACACTACAAAGCGCGTTCTTACAATGGAGTACGTAGAAGGTATAAGTGTAAAAAATAGAGATTTACTTGTTAAAAAAGGCTTTGATTTAAAGAAAATTGCAAGAGAGGGAGCATGGGCTATATTTTTACAAGTTTATGAATTTGGTCTTTTCCACGGAGATCCCCATCCTGGCAATATCTTAATTACAAATGATGGCAAAATTTCATATATAGATTTTGGAATTGTAGGCTACCTTGATAAATCCTCAAGGGAAATGATAATTGACCTTTTTAAAGCTTTTGCTGAGAATGATATTGAGGAAGTAATAGAAGTTTTGTCGGACATGGGTGCCATAAGGCCTGATACTAACCTTAGAACTCTTAAGTCTGATTTGAGCCATATAATAAATTATTTTTACAATACTCCTCTAAAAAATATCAGTGTGAATGATTCAATGAGGAAAATAATGTCAACTGTTTATAAGCATAAGCTGATTTTACCTCCAGGGTTTACTTTACTTCTCAAGTCCTTAGCTACAGTAGAAGGTGTAGGCAGAAGCTTAGATCCCGATTTTAGCATTTCTAGTGTAGCAAAAGATTTTATAAAAGAGGTATATTTGAGAAACATCAGTTTAACTAAAATATTAAAAGAAAACTCGAAAGATTTACATAAGGCAATAATAGTATTGAGAAAACTTCCTTCCAAAATCCAAAGTATAATGACAAAGCTTATAAAAGACGATATAAAAGTTAGAATAAACCTTGATGAAAGTGAAAGCTTACGCTATGACTTAAATATTATGGTGAATAAAGTTATTATAAGTATCATAGCATCAGCATTAATTGTAGCTTCTTCATTGGTTTTGACATTTCAAGGGGGATATAAAATTTTCGGCTACAATGCATTGGGGCTTTTTGGCTATGTGGTTGCTTTACTTCTGTGCTTATGGGTCTTTTATCGAATCTTTATAATTGAGAGGAGAAAAAAATAGGAGAATTTGTGGGTGATTTGATGTCCAAAATTTACAGGTGGATTTTGAAGGAAAATCCAAATCTTCAACTTACTCAAGAAATACAAAGAGAATACGGGTTACACAAAATAATTGCTGATATACTTTCATCAAAATTAAATGCCCAAGAAGTTAAGAATTTTTTAAATCCTGATTTAAAAGATTTGTATTCTCCTTATCTCCTGAGGGGGATAAAAGAGGCAAAAGAATTGATACAACAACATATCGCCTTGAAGGACCTAATCACCATTTACGGTGATTACGATGTAGATGGAATTACTGCCACCTCTGTTTTATATTTAACCTTAAAAAAATTAGGAGCAAAAGTGGATTATTATATACCGGAAAGATTAGTTGAAGGATATGGTATAAATGAAGAAGCAATAGACAAAATTGCACAGAGAGGAACAAAACTTATAATTAGTGTAGATTGCGGTATAACCTCTGTTAAGGAAGTGGAAAAAGCCCAATTTTTAGGAATAGACGTGATAATAACTGACCACCACAGTATCCCTAAGGAGATACCACAAGCAGATGTGGTGATAAATCCCCATTTGCCTGATATTGAATATCCTTTTTGTGACCTGGCAGGGGTAGGGGTTGCTTTTAAACTGTCACAAGCTCTTATTGGAGAAGAAGCTTATGAACTTTTAGATATTGTTTCAATAGGAACTATTGCAGATATTGTCCCTTTATTAGGAGAAAATAGAATAATTGTAAAAGAAGGACTAAAAAGACTAAATGAAACACAAAATATAGGTTTAAAAGCCCTCATAAAAGCTTCTGGATTGCAAAATAGTGAAATTGATGAATATCATGTGGGATTTATATTAGCTCCTCGCCTCAATGCTGCAGGGCGATTAAGAAGTGCAGAAGCGGCTGTGAGGTTATTGATAAGCCAAGATGAAAAAGAAGTAGAAGAGATAGCAGAATATTTAAATCAAGAAAATTTAAATAGGCAACAAATAGAAAATCAAATACTTCAGGAAGCAATCAAAAAAATAAAAGAGACGGTTGATTTAAATAAGGAAAAAGTAATTGTACTGTGGGATAAAAATTGGCATCCAGGTGTTATTGGAATTGTGGCATCCCGGATAACAGAAAGGTTTCATAGACCTTCTATACTTATAAGTTTAGGAGAAGGGGAAGGAAAAGGTTCAGGGCGAAGCATAGAAGGCTTTAATTTGTATAAAGCATTAGAATACTGTAAAGATTATTTGATAAAATATGGCGGTCATGAAATGGCTGCTGGAATAAATATTGAAAAAAACAATTTGGAGATTTTTAAAACTAAGATAAATGAATACGCTGATACGGTGCTTAGTGATCTTGATTTAATTCCAAGTTTAAGAATAGATGCAAAGGTTAAAAATGAAAAGATAGATATAGAAATAGCTAAACAAGTTCAAAGGTTTAAACCTTTTGGCAGCAATAATCCTCGGCCTAATTTTTTATTTGAGGGTTTGACAGTTACAAAAGTATTTGACTTAAATGGTGGAAAATACAAAAAAATCATCGTCCAAAAAGACAAGTTTGTGTATGAGCTTATGTTATTTGATGTATCAGACCAGGGAAACGATGTAAAAATAGGAGATATAATAGATGTTGTGGGAAGCATTGAAATAAACAGCTGGAATGGTATAGAGTCAGTAATGATAAATGTAAAAGATTTAAGAATTAAGTTACCTTTGTTTTCCTATTATAAAAACTTGAGCAAAATCATGGTAGAGTATCAGCCCGAGAAAAAAGAGATAGACAAAAAAGTTGATTATATAATTGACCAAAGAGGAATTAATAACAAGTGGGAATATGTGCTAAAACTTTTTAAAAGAGAAGGCAAAACGGTTGTCATAGTAAATACAGTTGTAGAACTTAGGTCATTACTTAGATATCTCAAAAAAGAAAAGTTTTTGGATTTTTCTTTATGCAATGTGGATTGTAAAAAAGAAAATGGTATACTATTTTTCCCAAATTCTTTAAAACCATTAAAATACTACGATGATATAATTATTTATGATATACCCTTTAAAAAAGAAATCTTTTACCACATTCTTTCTCATTCACAAGGAAAGAGGATTCATTTAGTTTTTAAAGAAGCAGATATATATTATAACTTAAAATCCTTTGACGAAATTTTTCCTCAAAGGAAGGACTTTATTAAACTTTACAAATTTATAGAAGAAGGAAACAACATTTTATTTAAAGAACATTTGCATCCACAACTGAATTTAAATCCAATAAAATTTTCATTTTGCATAAAAGCAATGAAAGAAATAGGATTGATAAATGTAAAAGAACGTGATAATATTTTTATGTTAAGCAAAAATTCTGTGTCACAAAAGGTTAATATTGAACAAGCTCGAATAATGCAACAGATACTCTCAGCTAAAAAAGAGTTTATTGAATTTGCCAAGTTCATTGTCAGCCAGAAAATTTAAGGAGGTTTTTGTAATGACGCTGGAAGAAATCAAAATGATGATTAGAGAAATACCTGACTTCCCTAAAAAAGGAATAAAATTTAAAGATATTACACCTGTTTTAAAAGATGCGCAAGCTTTCAATTATTCCATAGAAATGCTGGCTAAGGCTTTAGAGGGTAGAAAATTTGACCTTATTGCAGCGCCAGAAGCAAGAGGATTTTTGTTTGGAGCCCCACTAGCTTATAGATTGGGAGTAGGATTTGTCCCTGTCAGGAAACCTGGAAAATTACCTGCTGAAACTTTAAGCTATGAGTATGAACTGGAATATGGGATAGATTCTCTTGAAATACACAAAGATGCTGTTTTAGAGGGACAAAGAGTAGTGATAGTCGACGATTTATTGGCGACAGGAGGCACAATTTACGCTTCTGCAAAACTTGTTGAAAAATTGGGTGGAATAGTAGACTCTATTATTTTCTTGAGTGAATTGACTTTTTTAGATGGTAGAAAAAAACTTGACGGATATGATATAATTTCATTAATAAAGTTTTAATCTATTAAGTGGCTTTAAGCCACTTTAATTATAAGGTGTGGTAAATATGTTGGACAAAGTGATAAATAGGATAAAAAAATATATGGGTGATGATGCAAATTTAGGTTTAATATACAAAGCTTATGACTTTGCTGTAAATGCTCATGACGGCCAGATAAGAAACTCAGGAGAGCCATATATTATTCATCCCATAGAAGTTGCATATATTTTGGCCGAACTAGAGTTAGATATTACCACTATTGCAGCAGGCCTTTTACATGATGTAATAGAAGACACAGATGTGACTTATGGGCAGTTACTGGAATATTTTGGTAAAGAAATTGCTGATTTAGTTGATGGAGTTACAAAACTTGGTAAAATAGAATATAAAAGTAAAGTAGAGCAACAAGCTGAAAACATGAGAAAAATGCTTATAGCAATGGCAAAAGACATAAGAGTCATACTTATAAAATTAGCTGACAGGCTTCACAACATGAGAACTCTCAAATATTTACCTCTTGACAAACAAAAAGAAAAAGCGGAAGAGACTTTAGAGATTTATGCCCCTATTGCTCATCGCTTAGGAATATCTAAGATAAAATGGGAATTAGAAGACTTGTGCTTGAGATATTTGCATCCGGAGGAGTATTATGACCTCGTAGAAAAGGTTGCTGCCAAAAGAAAAGAAAGAGAAGAGTTTATACAAAATATCATAACTACAATTAAAGAGAAATTAAAAGAAATGGGGATACAAGCAGAAGTAGATGGTAGACCTAAACATTTTTACAGTATCTACAAAAAGATGAAAACGCAAAATAAAACCTTTGAACAAATTTACGATTTGTTAGCAGTGAGGATAATTGTTAACACCGTAAAAGACTGTTACGGCGTATTAGGAATTGTGCATACTTTATGGAAGCCAATTCCTGGAAGATTTAAAGATTATATCGCTATGCCAAAACCTAATATGTATCAATCCCTTCATACTACAGTAATAGGTCCTAAAGGAGAACCTTTTGAAATACAAATAAGAACATGGGAGATGCACAAAACGGCAGAATACGGTATTGCAGCCCATTGGAAATATAAAGAGGGTAAGACTACAGAAGACGAATTTGACCAAAAGCTTTCTTGGCTTAGGCAGCTTTTAGAATGGCAGAAAGAGTTAAAAGATGCAAAAGAGTTTATGGAAACATTAAAAATTGATCTTTTTACAGATGAGGTTTTTGTCTTTACTCCTAAAGGGGATGTCATAAATCTTCCAGCGGGGTCTACTCCTATTGACTTTGCGTACAGCATACACACTGAAATAGGTCATCGATTAAATGGTGCTAAAGTAAACGGTAAAATAGTCCCTATAAATTATCAATTGAAAAACGGTGATATTGTTGAGATATTAGTAAGTCCAAATAAAGACAGAGGTCCAAGCAGAGACTGGTTGCAAATTGTCAAAAGTTCTCAAGCGAGAAACAAAATCAGACAGTGGTTTAAAAAAGAAAAAAGAGAAGAAAATATCGCTCGCGGCGAGGAAATGTTAGAAAGAGACCTCAGGCGTCATGGAATACAACCTGCTATGATAAAAAGTGAGATATGGGAGGAAGTGCTTAAAAAACTCAACATTCACACAATAGAGGATTTATATGCAACAATTGGTTATGGTGGCTTAACTTTAAATCAAGTAATACCGAGAATAAAAGAGGAAATCAAAAAATCTCAAAAAGAAATAGGTTTAAAGTCCGTTCCACTTGATAAAGCTGGGAAGAAAAAAGAGAAAACAGGTGGAATGGGGGTAATTGTAAAAGGTGTAGACAATGTAATGGTGAGGTTTGCAAAATGTTGTTCTCCCGTCCCGGGTGATGAAATAATAGGTTATGTAACTAAAGGAAGAGGTATTTCTATTCACAGAAAAGATTGTCCCAATATAAAAGAATATCTTTTTGATAGGAACAAAATTGTAGAAGTAGAGTGGGATCAGGGTAGAAATATCGCTTATCAAGCTGATATACAGATTATGGCTAGTGATAGATTTGGACTTTTGACAGAGGTTACTAGTGTTCTTGCAGATGTAAAAATTGCTGTAAAAGCTGTCAATGCTAGAACAACAAAAGACAATATTGCAATTATAAATTTAACTTTAGAGATTATTTCAAAAGAGCAACTGGAAAAAGTTATGAATAAGTTAAAAGCTTTGGAAGGAGTAATGGATGTTTACCGATTAAGTGCATAGAGGTGATTTTTTTGAGAGCTGTTGTTCAAAGAGTGACTCGCGGAGAAGTAAGTGTAGATGGAGAAGTAATAAGTTCAATAGGGAAAGGATTTGTTGTTTTGGTTGGCATATCTGTTGATGATAATGAAAATGACGTAATGTACATGGCGGATAAAATAGTAAATTTACGTGTTTTTGAGGATGAAGAAGGAAAAATGAATTTGTCGCTTTTGGATATAGGAGGAGAAGTTTTGCTCGTCTCTCAATTTACTTTGCTGGGAGATGTGAGAAAAGGCAGAAGGCCTAATTTTATGATGGCTCAAAAGCCGGAAGAGGCTTTGAAGTATTTTAATTTATTAGTAAATGAGATTGAAAAAAGAGGTGTGAGTGTCAAAACAGGTAAATTTCAGGCCATGATGAAAGTATTAATTGAAAATGACGGGCCTGTTACTATACTTATTGATTCTAAAAAAATATTTTAGGAGTGAGTTTATGAAAATACAAAGGTATGTGGTAGGACTTTATGGAGCCAATTGCTATATTGTTTCTGACGAAGAAGAGAGGGAAGCAATTGTAATAGACCCAGGGGAATATTCATCTGAAATACAAGATTATATTGTTACTAACAATTTAAATGTAAAATATATTTTACTCACACATGGGCATTTTGATCACATAGGTGGAGTAGAAGAGCTGAAAAAACTAACTCAAGCAAGAGTTGCCATTTCAAAAGAAGACGCTCCTATGCTTTTAGACCCTAGTTTAAACTTATCTGAAATGGTCTATAAAAAAATACTATGCAATCCTGCAGATATTTTATTAAGTGACGGTGATACTCTATATTTTGGAAAATACAAAGTAGAAATCCTACACACTCCAGGACACACAAAGGGCGGAGTGTGTTTTAAAATTGATAACGTCTGTTTTACAGGAGATACTCTTTTTAAAGGCTCAATAGGAAGACACGATTTTCCTGGAGGAGATTTTTCTACTTTAAGGGACTCTATAAAAAATAAGCTTTTAGTTTTAGGAAATGATGTTACAATATACCCCGGTCATGGGGACTCTTCAACTATTGGCAAAGAAAAGAGACTTAATCTGTTTTTGAGGGATTTGATGGAGTGAAAAAGCAAGAGGACCTTCAAAATTATAGTTCTTCTTTAATTTTTTGCAATATGCTTTTTAATGTTTCTATTTCTTGGGGAGAGAGTTTTTCAAAAATTGGCTGTAAGACTTTCATTCTAAAGTCTACCAAATGTTTATAAATATTTTCTCCTTTTTTTGTTAAAGAAATATGTATTTTTCTTCTATCTTCTAAATCAAAGTTCGAAATTGTTTTGTCAATAGTTGGTGGAATATTAGGAAAATATAAAAAAAGACATTGTAGAACAATGCCCAATTAGCAATAAAAATGTAAAAGATAATTGTGATTGACAGTTAGTAATAGTATAATGTATAATATCAAATAAAATGAAGGATAAATGCGATGACCAGGAGAGTAGCAATAGCAGGTATACAGGGAGAAGATACCGTGATTGAGAGTATCTTCATACTTATGCTATTGCGAAAGACACCTGTGAGCAGACCAGTCGATAAGGTAGGCTGTGTCCGTGAACCTGCGTTAAGGGAATGAGTCCAAATCAGGGTGGCACCACGGGATTTAACCTCTCGTCCCTGCAAATTGTTGCAGACGAGGGGTTTTTAAATGTATAAAGTTTTTACAAAATGTAAAAGGAGTTGGTGAAATGCTTACAAAAGCGCCAAGAGGTACGAAGGATGTTCTTCCTTCAGAATCATATAAATGGCAATATATAGAAGGACTCATAAGGGAGATATGTGATGTTTACGGTTTTAAAGAGATAAGAACGCCTGGCTTTGAACATACTGAGTTGTTTTTAAGAGGAGTAGGGGAATCGACTGACATTGTGAGAAAAGAGATGTATACTTTTACGGATAAGGGAGGGCGAAGCATTACTCTGAAGCCTGAAGGTACTTCTCCAGCTGTAAGAGCATTTATAGAGCACAATTTGTATGCAGAGACGCAACCTACTAAATTGTATTATATAACTCCTGTTTACAGATATGAAAGGCCTCAATCGGGAAGGCTAAGAGAACATCACCAATTTGGAGTCGAAATATTTGGTGCTAAAAGCGCCTCTGCAGATGCAGAAGTTATAAGTGTTGCTATGACACTTTTAAAAAAATTGGGGCTTAATAATTTGGAGCTTAGAATAAATAGTGTAGGATGTCCTGTTTGTAGAAAAAATTATAATAAAGTGCTTAAAGAGTTTTTGAAGAACAATTTGGAGTATTTGTGTGACGACTGTAAAGTCAGATATGAGATAAATCCTTTGAGGGTGTTGGATTGCAAAGTAGAAAGTTGTCAGAGGATAACCAAAGATGCCCCTCTCATTACAGATTATTTGTGTGATGATTGCAAAAGTCATTTTGAAGAGCTACAAAAATATTTAGATATAATGGGCTATGATTATATAATTGATCCCAGAATTGTGAGAGGACTTGATTATTATACCAAAACTGCTTTTGAAATAATTTCAAAAGACATCGGAGCTCAGGGGACTGTATGCGGTGGAGGAAGGTATGATGGTCTTATAGAAGAATGCGGAGGGCCTTCTATGCCGGGAGTAGGTTTTGGAATGGGGTTAGAGAGGCTCCTTATTACATTAGAGCAAAATGGCATTGAGATTCCTAAACCTGAAGGTGTAGACTTGTTTATAGCTTATGTTGGGGAAGAAGCAAAATTATTTACTTTTGCTCTCGCAAATAAGTTGCGATTTAATGGATTAAAAGTAGAAAGAGACAATATGGATAGAAGCTTAAAAGCTCAAATGAAGTATGCCAATAAGCTTAATGCGAAATTTGCTATTGTAATAGGAGAAGAAGAGATGAAGGAAAACAAAGTTAAATTAAAGGATATGAGTGTTGGAAGCGAAGTAGAAATATCCATTGATGAGATAGAACAAAGGATAAAAAATATATAAACGGAGGGAGTTAAATGGGAGAACAATTAAATGGCCTTAAAAGAACTCACATGTGTGGAGAATTGACAGTTGAAGACGTAGATAAGTCAGTTGTAGTAATGGGATGGGTGCAAAGGAGAAGAGACCATGGAGGATTAGTATTTATAGATTTAAGAGATAGAACAGGCATTGTGCAGGTGGTTTTTAGCAATGAGGTTTCTTCTGAAGCCTTTGAAAAAGTGCAAAGCGTAAGAAGTGAATATGTACTGGCAATAGAGGGAAAAGTGGTAAAAAGGGCTCCGGAAAATGTAAATCCTAAAATTTCTACAGGAGAAATTGAAATATATGCTAATACTTTAAAAATTTTAAGCAAATCAGAGACTCCGCCTTTTCCAATAGAGGATAGGAGCAATGTATCAGAAGCTATAAGGTTGAAATACAGATACTTAGATTTGAGAAGGCCTTCAATGCAGCAAAATTTGATGACTCGGTTTAAAATAACTAAAGTTGTCCGCGATTTTTTAAACAGAAATGGTTTTATAGAAATAGAAACTCCTCTTTTAATTAAAAGTACTCCAGAAGGGGCAAGGGACTATCTTGTACCGAGTAGAATTTATCCAGGAAAATTTTATGCTTTGCCTCAATCTCCTCAAATATTCAAACAACTTCTTATGATTTCTGGATTTGACAAGTATTACCAAATAGCCAAATGTTTAAGAGATGAGGATTTAAGAGCAGATAGGCAACCAGAGTTTACACAAATAGATATAGAAATGTCTTTTGTAGAAGTAGAAGATGTTTTGAAAATTAACGAAAAAATGATTGCAGAGATATTTAAAGAGACTTTAGGCATTGATGTACCAATTCCTTTTAAAAGATTATCTTATCAAGAATCTATGGAAAGATTTGGGACAGATAAACCAGACTTGAGGTTTGGAATGGAACTTAAGGATTTATCTGATATAGTGGCACAATCAGAATTTAATGTGTTTAAGAATGCTTTAAAAAACAACGGGTCTGTCAGAGGTATAAATGTAAAAGGTGCTGCTTCTATGCCAAGAAGACAGTTGGACGAACTGGTAGAGTTTGCAAAAACTTATGGCGCTAAAGGACTTTTGTGGATACAAGTTTTTGAAAAGGAAGTGAAATCTCCTGCTACTAAATTTTTAAGTGAAGAAGAAATGAAGAAAATACTCGAAAGACTTGAGGCAGAAGCCGGAGATTTGCTACTAATTGTGGCAGACAAAGATGAAATAGTTTTTGATACTTTAGCTCATTTGAGGCTAGAGCTTGGCAAGAGATTTAATTTAATTGATGAGAATAAATATGAGTTTGTTTGGATAGTAGATTTTCCACTTTTAGAGTACGACGAAGGAGAAAAAAGGTATGTAGCAAAGCACCATCCTTTTACTGCTCCTAAAGATGAAGATATAGAGCTACTGGAAAAGGAACCTTTAAAAGTCAGGGCAAAGGCTTATGACATAGTTTTAAATGGTACAGAGATTGGTGGAGGAAGTATAAGGATACACGATACTGAGCTTCAAAAAAGAATGTTTAAAGTTTTGGGATTTAGCGAAGAAAAAGCGTGGGAAAGATTTGGATTTTTGATGGAGGCTTTCAAATACGGTGCTCCTCCCCATGGAGGTATAGCTTATGGGTTGGATAGGCTTGCAATGATTATAACGGGAAGCGACACCATAAGGGATGTAATTGCATTTCCAAAGACTCAAAATGCAGTGTGCTTGATGACAGATGCTCCTTCTGAGGTTTCAGAAGAGCAGTTAAAGGAATTGCACATAAAGGTAGACCTATAAACGTTTACCAGTTGAAAAATAGAGGCTTTTGTGCTATTATTTATATAGAAAGATGAATAAAGCTGAAAAGCCCTGTGGTGTACGTGAGGTCCGGTGAAAGTTTGAGCCAACACCAATAATAAGGGAGCCTGGGCTTTGGCAGTGGAATATAGGCCGTCTTCGAACGGAAATATGAAGCTGCCAAGAGGGCACCCACTTTGTGAGTCCGGGTTCAAAAACTACCGGGAGGCACGGCACTATGGGGTTTTTTTTATGGAGGGAAGAGTGTGGACATTTTTTCACGAACAGAGCTTTTAATAGGGAAAGAAGGGCTTTTAAAACTTAAAAACAGTACTGTTGCTGTTTTTGGAATAGGAGGAGTAGGCTCTTTTGCTGTTGAAGCTTTAGTAAGAGCAGGAGTTGGTAAATTGGTTTTGATAGACGGGGACAACGTGTGTGTCACAAATATAAATAGACAGATACATGCTACTACTCATACAATAGGCAAGCCAAAGGTAGAAGTGATGAAAGATAGGATATTGGAAATAAATCCTCAAGCCCAGGTTATTATTTTTAAAGAGTTTTACTCTAGCGAAAATAGCGATAGGCTTTTGTCTAAAGAGTATGACTATGTGATTGATGCAATTGACAGAGTACCTTCTAAAATAGATTTGATAGAAAAATGCATTTCGTTAAATATTCCTATAGTAAGCAGTATGGGGGCAGGAAATAAATTAGACCCTACAAAATTTGAAGTAACGGATATATACAAGACAAGTGTATGCCCTCTGGCAAAAATAGTTAGAAGAGAACTTAAAAAAAGAGGTATTAAATCTTTAAAAGTGGTATACTCTAAAGAAGAGCCTTTAAAAAATTTCTATCAAAGCGAGGAAACTGTAACTTCTTCAAAATCGGTACCCGGCAGTATTTCTTTTGTTCCCTCTGTAGCAGGCTTAATTTTAGCGGCAGAGGTAGTAAAGGATTTATTAAAAAAATAACAAAAAGCTATTGACATATCTGTGAAAAACTTTTATACTATTCATTGGATACCCCAATGGGGTTGGGAGGTATAATATGTACCAAGATAGCAAAGAGGATTTGTTGAGAAGATTAAGAAAAATTGAAGGACAAGTAAAAGGCATACAAAAAATGATTGAAAATGACGCCTATTGTGTAGATGTACTGGTACAAGTGGCTGCTGTTAGGTCTGCAATAAACAGCGTTGGCAAAATTCTTCTTAAAAGCTATACTACTAGCTGTGTAAAGGGAGCAATGTGTACTGAAAAGCAAGATGACATGATAGATGAACTAGTTGAGACATTTATAAAATTTATGAAGTGATTTTAAAAGTTAGGTTTTGTGAGCAATTTGTTTTATAATAAATGTATAAAGCAATTGCTTTGTATAAAAATAAAATTGAAATAAAAGTATAGGAGTGGTTTTATGGCAGAATTAGTTATTACACTTGAAAATTTTGAACAAGAAGTTGTAAATTCAGATGTACCAGTCTTAATAGACTTTTGGGCTGAGTGGTGTATGCCTTGTAGAATGGTGGCTCCAATAATTGACGAATTGGCGAAAGAATATGAAGGAAAAATCAAAGTAGGTAAAATTAATGTTGATGAAGAAAATGAATTGGCGATGAAATTTAGAATAATGAGTATACCAACAATTGGGCTTTTCAAAAATGGTAAAATGGTAGATAAGATAATAGGAGCAAGACCTAAAGCAGACTTTGTAAAGTTTATAGAAAAACATCTCAATGGTGGTGCTACACAATCAGAAGAATCTGACGAGGTAGAAATTACATACGATAATTTCGAAGAAGAAGTTGTAAACTCTGATGTACCAGTATTGATAGACTTTTGGGCTGAATGGTGTGCACCTTGTAGATTAGTTGCTCCCATAATAGATGAACTAGCAAAAGAGTATAAAGGAAAGATTAAAGTAGGAAAAGTTAATGTAGACGAAGAAAATGAGCTGGCAATGCAATTTAGAATAATGAGCATACCTACAATAGGACTTTTCAAAAATGGCAAGATGGTAGATAAAATAATAGGAGCAAGACCTAAAGCAGACTTTGTAAAGTTTATAGAAAAGCATTTAAACAATTAAAAATCCTGCATTATGCAGGATTTTTAATTTTATTCCTTGAATAAATATGAAAAGAATTGTTTAATTTTCCAAAAAATTAAGAAAATCGAAACATACTAAGGCATACTCTCGCAAACCGAAGGAAACCCAATTTAATATTGGGTTTTCTTCGGTTTTTAAGGAATGGGAAAGCTTTTATTTAGCTTAAGTAAATGTATACAATATAGATATAGAGAAAATTCTTAGAGGTGATAGAATGGAAAACATAAAAGTGGTTGTATGGGGACTTGGTGCAATGGGAAGTGGTATTGCTAAGATGATACTTTTTAAAAAAGGAATGGAAATAGTTGGAGCAATTGATACAGATCCAAATAAAAGAGGAAAGGATTTGAATGAAATTTTAGGGACAAATTCTAAACCTGTTTACATCACTTCTGAACCTCAAGATATTATAAAAAAAGGAAGTGCTGATATAGCGGTTATTGTTACATCCTCCTATGTAGAAAAGGTTTTCCCGCTCATTAAATTGGCGGTAGAAAATGGCATCAATGTCATTACAACTGCTGAGGAGATGGCGTATCCTTCTGCACAACATCTAGAATTAGCCAAAGAAATTGACAGACTTGCAAGAGAAAATGGCGTATCTGTCTTAGGTACAGGAATAAATCCGGGATTTGTATTAGACTATTTAATCATTGCACTGACGGGAGTTTGCGTAGATGTTGATTCCATTAAAGCAGCAAGAATTAATGACTTATCTCCTTTTGGAAAAGCTGTTATGGAAGAACAAGGGGTGGGCCTCACTCCTGAGGAATTTGAAGAAGGCGTAAAAAACGGGACTGTTGCAGGGCATATAGGATTTCCTGAGTCTATTTCGATGATTTGTGATGCTTTAGGGTGGAAACTTTCAGGTATTGAGCAGACAAGAGAGCCTATAGTTTCTAAAACTTATAGAGAGACCCCTTATGCAAGAGTTGAGCCGGGTTACGTTGCTGGATGTCGCCAAATAGGGTATGGAAAGGTAGATGGAGAGGTAAAAATAGAATTGGAACATCCGCAACAGATATTACCTCAAAAAGAAGGAGTAGAGACTGGAGACTATATTGAGATTAAAGGAACTCCAAATATAAAGTTGTCTATAAAGCCTGAGATACCTGGAGGTCTAGGTACTATTGCTCTTTGTGTCAATATGATACCTCATGTCATAAATGCGCAGCCAGGTCTTGTTACTATGCTGGATTTGCCTGTACCTAGAGCTATTATGGGCGATGCAAGAGATATGATCAGGAGGAGATAAAATGGCTCAAAAAGGCGATTGGGTAAAAATTAAACAGGTTATTTTAGAACCATCGGAAAGATCTGAAAATACACCTCAAGATACCAAAGGGACTCCTTTGACGATGTGGGTTAAAGGTTTACTTTTACAAGATGGAGAGATTGGCGACACAGTCAAAATTAAGACTTTGACGGGTAGAGTAGTGGAAGGAATTTTAGTAGAAATCAATCCACGGCATATTCACGATTTTGGCAATCCAATTCCTGAGCTTATAAAAGCAGGTATAAAAGCAAGAGAGATATTGTATGGCGGTGAAGAAGAATGAGTAGGTATAAGCATGTAATGGCTAGGAAAAACGAAATAATGAAAAGATCTTTGGGAATAGATTATGAAAAATTTGAATCAGGTGGAATTGCTTTTGAATATGAAAAAATGATGAAAGAAACAGGTTACACCTTAGAAGAAATTGTTAAAATACAAAGGGAAGCAAATGTAGGAAATACTCCTCTTATAGAGTTAAAAAACTTGACAGAATTAGCGAGAAAAGTTTCGCCAACAGGAAAAGCTGCCAGAATCTTTATAAAAGATGAAGCTTGTAACCATTCAGGAAGCTTTAAAGAAAGGCGGGCTAGTGTTTCTATATATCACGCAAAACAAAAGGGATATAAGGGAGTCATAGCTGCCACTAGTGGTAATTACGGAGCAGCAGTGGCTTCACAAGCTGCCATGAAAGGTTTAAAATGCATCGTAGTGCAAGAAGCTTATGATAGTAGAGGTATAGGGCAGCCAGAAATATTGGAAAAAGGAAGAAAGTGTGAAACATTTGGAGCGGAAGTCATACAACTAACTGTTGGACCGGAATTATTTTATGTAAACTTGATGTTATTAGAAGAGACGGGATATTTTAATGCTTCTTTGTACACTCCTTTTGGAGTTGCTGGTATTGAAACATTGGGATATGAAATAGCTCAGCAAGTAAAAGAGAGGACTGGTAAGTTTCCTGATGTTGTTGTAGCCACCCATGCTGGTGGAGGCAATTTGACGGGTACTGCAAGAGGACTTATGAAAGCGGGAGCAGTAAACACAAAAATATACGGCGTGAGTGTTGATTTGACAGGACTTCACATGGCCTCAGATAAAGATTTTAATAGAAAGTCTTTTACGACGGGACATACAGGATTTGGAATTCCTTTTGCGACTTGGCCGGATAGAGCAGATGTGCCTCGAAATGCTGCAAGGCCTTTAAGGTACATGGATGGGTATTACCTTGTCAAGCAAGGGGAAGTCTTTTACATGACAGAGCTTTTAGCTCAATTAGAAGGTTTAGAAAGAGGACCAGCGGGAAATACCTCTTTAGCGGCAGCTTTCAGTTTGGCACAGCAAATGGAAAATGACCAGATAATAGTGGTGCAGGAGACAGAATATACAGGGGCAGGTAAAAATCCAACGGCTCAGCTTACTTTTGCTATGCAAAACGGCATAAAAATTCTAGTAGGAAATCCTGATGATGAGATACCAGGACAAAATATAATTTTGCCTGAACATCCTTCTATGATAAAGGCAAGAGAAGTCAATCTTTCAAATTTGAAAAAATCCTATATTAAAAACTGTGTCCAACATTTTGGAATAATGCCTAAAGAGGAGGACATCAAGTTTTTAGCAGAAGATACTAAGTCCAGTGAAGAATTTGTGAAAGAAGTAATTTCAGAATTACAGAATGGAGGGTTAGTATGAGACGAGAAGATGATTTTGAAACAAGAAGCAAACACTTAAAGCACATGACAGATGAAGAATTAGACGCATATTTCTGGAAATTGGCAGAAAAAATTGTAGATCCTTTGATAGAGTTGGCATATTATCACACATCTCCATCCATTGAGCGTTCTGTGCTTTTACGAATGGGTTTTTCTAGTATTGAGGCAAAGGAGATTGTAAACAGAATTGAGGAAAGAGGGCTTTTGCCAAAAGGAGCAGGAAATATTGTGTTGAAAGTTGCAGAAAGGGTTAAAAAGGATTACCTCACTGCCGGAAAATCCATAGCTAATGGAGAGTACTTGGAGGTGCTTGATGATATAGCAAGGGAGGCTAGTAAAAATGAAGCTTGAAAAGGATAAAAAAATAGATATTGAAGAAATTTTAAAGGATTTGGACAAATATGTGCCTAGGAGAAGAGGATGGCACTGGAGAGAGGATGTAGGTAAACACAAAATTGGCGATTTTGAGTATTATCAGGTTTCAAAACCACTTAAAAACAGTATTCCTTTACCTGCTGCAAAACACTTTGGAAACATTGACCCTCAGCCAGATTGTGTGATAACCACAGAAATAGCTTCAGGAAGGTTTGAAGATGATATAAGGCGCATGAGAATGGCAGCATGGCATGGAGCAGACCACATAATGGTTATTAGAACGTTAGGACAAAGCCATTTTGATGGACTCATTGAAGGAACACCTGAAGGTGTAGGAGGAGTTCCTATTTCGAGAAAACAAATAAGAGCGACGAGAAAAGCATTGGATTTAATTGAAGATGAGGTCGGTAGGCCTATAAACTTTCACTCTTATGTAAGTGGGATAGCCGGTCCTGAAGTAGCTGTTATGTTCGCTGAAGAAGGGGTAAATGGTGCCCATCAAGACCCTCAGTACAATGTCCTTTATAGAAATATAAACATGGTAAGGTCTTTTGTAGATGCAGCAGTTGCTAAGAAAATAATGGCAGATGCTAATATACTTCAAATTGATGGTGCTCACAATGCCAATGCAACAGCAAAATATGGATGGAAAGTTATGCCTGAACTTTTAGTTCAGCACGCTATAAATACACTTTATTCGAGAAAAGTAGGAATAAAACCAGAAAACATAGCCTTATCTACAGTGCCACCAAATGCTCCACCAACTCCTTCCATACGTTTGGATTTGCCGTATGCAGTAGCTTTGAGGCAGCTTTTTAAAGATTATAAAATGAGAGCGCAAATGAACACAAAGTATATCGAACACGATATGAGAGAAGCAACTGTAACACATGTGCTTAACCTTTTAATATCTCGATTGACCTCAGCAGATATACAAAGTACTATTACTCCTGATGAGGGAAGAAATGTCCCATGGCATTACAACAATATCAACGCGATAAACACTGCTAAACAAGCCCTTATCGGCATGGACGGTCTAAAAGAGATGGTAAAACTCAATTTTGATGGGGAGTTAGGGAAAAAAGTCAGAGAATTAAAAATGAGAGCTATTCTCTTTATGGAGGAAATTTTAGAAGTTGGGGGATACTTTAAGGCAGTAGAAGAAGGTTTCTTTGTGGATTCAGGCTATTATCCAGAGAGAAATGGAGATGGCATTGTAAGAACTATAAATGGCGGTATTGGCGCCGGTACTGTTTACAAAAGAGATAAAGACTATATTGCACCAGTATGCTCTCACTTTGGATATAACAATTTGCCAGAAGGGCTTAATAAACCTTGCGATTTAATAGATGGATGTACTCTTTGCAAGCATGAGAAAATCCATTATATAGACGAATTAGATGAGAATGACAATGTAGAAAATAGATTGAAAGAAACTGTTGAGTACAGAAAAGGAGATAAAATAAAGCCAGAAGTTGAATGGGCAGGAGACGGCATAATAAGCATGAACCTATTTTTGCCTGTAAATGAAAGGACTGCTGAATACGCGGCTATTAAATACGCAGAAAAGCTGGGGCTTACTGATGTAGTCGTTTTAGGTAAACTTCCAATGCATCCTGCAGAGGGAACGTACGTGGAAGTAAGAGGGCGTGTTCAATTTTCTATTGACAAAAATGAATTAGAAATACCGCCGGAAGAGGAAATACTTTCAGATGAGGAAATAGAAGAAGATATTAAGAGAAAGCCTATGAAGGTGGTTGCTGCAACTGTAGGAAATGATGAACATTCTGTGGGCTTAAGAGAGATTTTGGACATAAAACACGGTGGAATTGAAAAATACGGCATAAAATTTACTTACCTTGGTACTTCTTGTCCTGTAGAAAAGTTAGTTGATGCAGCTATAGAGGAAAATGCTGATGCTATTTTAGCTAGCACTATAATAACCCATGATGATGTCCATATAAAGAATATGAAAAAAATTCACGACCTCTGTGTAGAAAAGGGAATAAGGGATAAAGTAATTTTAGTAGGTGGAGGTACGCAAATTACAAACGACCTTGCTAAAAGTGTTGGCTTTGATGCAGGATTTGGAAGAGGTACAAAAGGAAATCAAGTGGCAAGTTTTTTAGTTAAAAAAAGAAGGGAAAAGGAAAATGAGGAAAACAATTGACATACTTGTAGCCGAGATTGGAAGTACTACGACAACTGTAAATGCTTTTGTTCTGGGCAGTGATCCTGTTTTTATAGGTCAGGGGATGGCTCCTACCACAGTCTTAGATGGGGATGTGAATATTGGTCTTGTGGGGGCTATTGAGAATTTAAAAGATAAAATTGGAGATTTTGTATATAGTGAGATGCTTGCTTGTAGCAGTGCTGCTGGTGGCCTCAAAATGACTGTACATGGCTTAGTCTACGACATGACTGTAAGGGCAGCTAAAGAGGCTGCCCTTGGGGCAGGAGCCAATATAAAACTTATAACAGCAGGAAAACTGAGAAGAACGGATTTAGAAAAAATAAAACAAATAAAACCAAACATAATACTTTTAGCAGGTGGAGTGGATTACGGAGATAGAGAAACTGCTCTTTATAATGGAGAAAAATTGGCGGAATTAAAGTTGAATGTGCCAGTAATTTATGCAGGCAACATAGAAAATAGAGAAGAAATTTCCCACATTTTTCAAGAAGCCGGTCAGGAAGTATACATTGTAGACAATGTTTATCCATCAATTGATAATTTAAATGTAGAACCGACAAGAAAAATGATTCAGAAAGTTTTTGAAAAGCATATTGTAACAGCGCCAGGTATGAGTAAAGTAAAAGAATTGGTGACAGGAAATATAATCCCAACGCCAGGTGCTGTCATGGAATGTGCTATACTTCTTTACAATGACATAGGTGATTTGATGGCAGTCGATATAGGTGGAGCTACTACAGATGTTCATTCTGTTACTGAAGGAAGCGATGAAATACAAAAAATAACTGTAAATCCAGAGCCTTTGGCTAAACGCACAGTAGAGGGGGATTTGGGGGTTTTTGTTAATTCAAGAAATTTATTTGATTTGTGCGGAGAGGATATATATAAAAAATTCAGTAATGCAGATGAGTTAATAAACAATATAAAGCCAATACCACAAACAGAAGAAGAAAAAGAATTTGTGATATATCTTGCAAACAAGGCATTAGAAGTGGCAGTAAAGCGTCACGCAGGTAAATTAAGCAGTTATTTTGGACCTACAGGAAGAACCTTTTATGCGGAAGGAAGAGATTTGACAAATGTTAAATGGATAATAGGTACCGGTGGAATATTTTCAAGACTTGAAGGAGGAGAAAAATTATTAGAAAATATAAATGATGGAGGAAGTGGAAAAGAGCTTTATCCTCCTTCATCGGCAAAAGTTTTAATTGACAGAGATTATATCATGGCGGTTTGTGGTGTTTTGTCTAAGAAATATCCTGACGAAGCTTTGAAATTAATCAAAAATAGCTTATGTATTTAGAAATGGGGGAGATTAAATGTATCCCTTGTTGAGAATAAACTTAGTAAAACTTCGAGAAAATACACAAACTATCGTTAATTTGTGTGAAAAGAAAAATATAAAGGTAGTAGGTGTTACAAAAGTTTTTTGTGCTATTCCAGAAGTAGCACAGACGATGGTAAAAGGCGGAGTAGAAATTTTAGGAGATTCTCGAATTAAAAATTTAAAAAAATTACAACATATACCGGTACCTAAAATGCTTCTTCGAATTCCCATGAAAAGTGAAGTGGAAGAAGTTATAAAATATGCAGATATAAGCCTAAACTCAGAAATAGATACAATAAAAAGCCTATCGGAAGAGGCAAAAAAACAAAGGAAAATTCATGAAATAATCCTAATGGTAGACTTAGGGGATTTGAGAGAGGGCGTATTGAAAGAGGATGTTATTCCAATAGTAGAACAAATAGTAAAACTAGAAGGTATAAGATTAAGGGGAATAGGTACTAATTTAACTTGTTATGGTTCGGTTATTCCTACGCCAGATATATTAGAAGAGCTTGTGGAAATAAAAAATTCTATCAACAAAAAATTCAACTTGAATTTAGATATAGTCTCAGGAGGAAACTCAAGCAGTCTGTACTTAGTTCAAAATGGTCTCATACCAAGAGGAATAACGCAACTTAGAATAGGAGAAGCTATTGTCTTAGGTAGGGAAACGGCTTTTGGAGACAGAATTCCCCATACTTATGACGATGTATTTACTTTAGAAGCACAGATAGTCGAATTAAAAGAAAAACCTTCTTATCCACGAGGTATATTAGGAATGGATGCTTTTGGAGAAAGACAAGTATATGTGGATAGGGGGATAATGAAAAGAGCAATTTTGGCTATAGGAAGACAGGATGTCAATATGAATGACCTAATTCCTATAGACAGCTCTATTGAATTAATAGGTTCAAGCAGTGACCATTTAATTGTAAATGTTACAAATTCCCAATATCCGTATAAGGTAGGAGATATAATAAAGTTCAAACTGAGATATGGAGGGATTTTATCCTGTTCTACCTCTGAATATGTAGAAAAAGTCATTGAAGAGGCGTAAAAATGCGCCTCTTTTTGCATTATGAAAAATTTGAAGGGATTGCTATAATAGAGTGAGGAATAATATTTTTTAGGAGGGTTTTAAAATGATAATAGGTTTAGGGCATGTAGCCTACAAAGTCACAGATATTGACAGAAGCATAGAGTTTTATTGTAAAAAATTAGGTCTAAAAGAAGCATTTAGGTTAAACCATGAAAATGGAGAATTAATGCTTGTATATCTAAAAGTGGCGGAGGGACAATTCATTGAATAAAGGGGCAGCCTATGATGGGAGCAGATGGAAATTATCAATATTGGATAGAAGATCCTGATAGAAATAGAATAGAACTAATGCAAATAATGCCGGGTTCTTTGCAGGATAAAGCAAAAGAATTATAGAAAATTAAGTGTTGACAACCACTTTTTTAAGTGGTATTCTTTTTGGTGAAATCCGGGTAAAATAGTAGGAATTCAGGGGTGGATAATCGTGAAACTATCTACAAAAGGTCGATATGGGATACAAGCTATGTTTGAATTAGCCCTTTACTACGGGGAAGGCCCCATTTCTTTAAAGACAATTGCCGAAAATGAAGGACTTTCTGAGCATTATCTAGAACAGCTTATAGCAATCCTTAGAAAAGCTGACCTTGTGAAAAGTGTCAGAGGAGCACAGGGAGGATATATGCTAGCAGCTCCTCCTGATAAGATAACCGTTGGAGATGTGATAAGAACATTGGAAGGATCACTGGCTCCTGCAGATTGCGTTTTGGAAGATACTCCTTTTGAGTGCAGCAGAGCAGGAGGTTGTCCGACGAAGTTGGTGATGGAAAGAATAAGAGACAGTATAAATAAAGTGATAGACTCTATTACTTTACAGGATATGGTGGATGATTACAGGCGATTAAATCAAAAAAGTGCTTTTATGTATTACATTTAGGGAAATAATAATTTTAGGACTTTTAGGGGAGGATTTTATATATAATATGGAGATAAACAATAGAGTAGCAATTGGAATGAGTGGAGGAGTAGATAGCTCTGTAGCTGCATATCTTTTAAAAAAAGAAGGATTTGATGTTATAGGCCTTACAATGAAAGTATGGGTAGACCATGAAGCTAAAGCTTTTGATAGCGATAAGAGCTGTTGTTCTTTAAGAGCTACACAAGATGCAAAAAAAGTTGCAGAGATGTTGGGAGTACCTCATTACACAGTTGATTTTAGTGAAGTCTTTTATGATAAAATAGTAAATTATTTTATCAATGAATATTTAAAAGGAAGGACTCCTAATCCTTGTGTATTGTGTAATAGGCAAATAAAATTTGGAGAGCTTCTAGAGAAAGCATTTGAGTTGGGAGCTTATTACATTGCTACAGGCCATTATGTCAGAAAAGACTATGATGAAAAAACAAAAAGATATTTATTAAAAAAAGGTATAGATTCTTCTAAGGATCAAAGCTATGTCTTATATCGTTTGACACAGAAGCAGTTAGAACATGCTCTTTTCCCTTTAGGAAATTACAAAAAAGAAGAAATAAGAGCTTTGGCAGAGGAGTTAAAGCTACCTGTTGCTAAAAAGCTAGAGAGTCAAGAAATTTGTTTTATCCCAGATAATGATTACAGCGGATTTATAAAAAGGCAAGTTAAAGATGAAATAAAGCCAGGAGAATTTAGAGATGTTCACGGCAAATTTTTAGGGTATCATAAGGGAATAATACACTATACAATTGGTCAGAGAAGAGGATTGGGTTTATCTTCTGATAGACCTTTATACGTCGTGGATATAGATGTGAAAAACAATGTGGTTGTTGTTGGACATCAAGAAGATGTGTGGGGAGAAGAGCTAATATCCTCAAATAACAATTTTATTTCCATTGAAAAACTTGAAAGGGAAATGAAGGTAACTGCAAAAATACGCTACACAGCTAAAGAAGAAGAGGCTATAATAAAGCCATATGAAGAAGATAAAGTATTAGTAAAATTTTTAAAACCTCAAAGAGCTATAACTCCAGGACAATCAGTTGTCTTCTACGATAAAGATGTAGTAGTAGGAGGAGGAATAATTGAAAAAAAGGTGAGATAGTGCACACAAAAAGTGTGCATTTTTTATTTTAAAGAGGGAAATCTATAAAAAGCAGAAACTTTTTTAGATTTCAAAGGAGGGCTTTTATGAATAGAGACAAATATATAAAGGGATTTTTGGCAGGAATAGTAGCTGCTGCATATATAATTCCCAAAATAGATATGAGAAAATATAGACGTTATAAAGATATGATAGAAAAAAATATGACAAAAATATGGCGTACAATGAACAAAATAAAAATTAGATAGATTTTTCAGGTGATAAAATGCAAGTTAAAAAAGTGTATCTACTTTTTTTAATCATTGGTGCCATAGGCTTATTGTATTTTTTTATAAAGAATTGGGTGAGTATTAAAAATATACTTTCCCCTTTTTTTGTTTCCGCTTTAATAGCCTATTTATTAAATCCAATGGTAAAATTTTTTAATTCAAAGGGCTTTTCTACTTTTTTGTCTATTCTTCTAGTGTTTTTAATTGTTGCTTTGGTAATACTATTTTTTTCTTTTTACATTCTCCCTTTGTTGATAAATGAAATAGTTATTTTTGTGAAAATGATACCTTTCTATACTGAAGAACTACAAAAAATTTTGATTCAACTAAAATTTAACTATTTTTCTTATTTGCCACCTCAATTTGAAAAAGTTTTAGATAAAAATTTGAATGCCCTAAATAATCTTTTTGCCTCTCGTGTCGATTTGGTTTTTAAATCTACTGTTGCAATATTAAAAGATATTATAGACGTGATAATTGTACCGATTATTACTTTTTATCTTTTAAAAGATAAAAATGTATTTGAAAAAGAAATTGAAAGAATGATTCCCTCCAAATATCATGATAGTTTTTTTGCTCTTTTAAAAAAAATAGACAAAATTTTAAGTAAATACATAAGAGCACAAATATATCTTTCTATCTTTGTTGCTATTTTTACAAGTATAGGCCTTTCTCTAATTAAAGTTAAATATGCTTTTTTAATAGGAATATTGGCAGGAATATTAAATATAATTCCCTACATAGGGCCTATCTTGTCAATTATTCCTGCTGTTTTAATAGGGCTCCTTGATTCTTTATCTAAAGGCTTTTGGGCTTTACTTGTGTGTCTTTTAGTGCAACAGATAGAAAATGCCTTTATAACACCTAAAATAATTAGCGACAGTGTAGGGCTTCATCCTATTACAGTGATTTTTTCATTGATTGCAGGAGAGGAACTTTTTGGCGTCTGGGGGCTTTTATTATCTGTGCCTGTTGTAGCAATAGGGAAAGTTATTGTAACAGAAATTTTTATTGAGAAATAAACCAGTTATTGACTTGTTATATTCAATCTTGTATAATATACTCAAAAAAGAGCGGGTAAAAGCCCGTCCCCAAATTTGGGACGGTTTTTATTGTATCAAAAAGGAGGATTTTTATGGAAAAACTCGGGATGAACGAAATTAGAGAAAAATTTTTAAGCTTTTTTGAAAGCAAAGGGCACCTGAGACTACCAAGTTTTTCTCTAATTCCTAAGAATGATAAAAGCTTATTGTTAATTAATTCTGGAATGGCTCCTTTAAAACCCTATTTTACAGGAAAAGAAACTCCCCCCAGCAAACGAGTAACTACTTGCCAAAGATGTATAAGGACACCGGATATTGAAAGAGTGGGTAAAACAGCACGTCACGGTACCTTTTTTGAAATGCTAGGTAACTTTTCTTTTGGTGATTATTTTAAAAAAGAAGCTATTCCATGGGCATGGGAATTTGTCACAGAAGTTTTGGGATTGCCAGTTGACAGGTTATGGGTATCAATTTATGAGGAAGACGATGAAGCATTTGAGATTTGGAATAAAATAGTTGGGTTACCTCCTGAAAGAATTGTGAGGATGGGGAAAGAAGATAATTTCTGGGAGATTGGCACAGGACCTTGTGGCCCCTCTTCAGAGATTTATTTTGACAGAGGTGAAGAAAAAGGCTGTGGGAAGCCTACTTGTGGAGTTGGCTGTGATTGCGATAGGTTTATTGAATTCTGGAATTTAGTTTTTACCCAGTTTAATAAAGACGAACGAGGAAATTATCACAGGTTGCCAAATCCAAATATTGATACAGGCATGGGACTTGAGAGGATAGCCACAATAATGCAGGGAGTCGACAGCATATTTGATGTAGACGTAATAAGAGGCATTACTAATTTTGTGTCTAAGATTGCGGAAGTAGAATATGGAAAAGATGCAGAAAAAGATGTGTCTTTGAGAGTTATCACTGACCATATAAGAGGGATAACTTTCATGATATCAGATGGAATTCTGCCTTCTAATGAAGGAAGAGGCTATGTTTTGAGAAGGCTTTTAAGAAGGGCTGCAAGGCACGGTAAATTGCTGGGGATAAACGATACCTTCTTGTATAAAGTGGTTGATTCAGTCATAGAAAATTATGGAGAGGCATATCCTGAAATAATTGAGAGAAAGGACTATATAAAGCGAATAATCAAACTGGAAGAAGAAAGATTTAAGGAGACAATAGACCAAGGACTTACAATTTTACAAGATTATATAAGCGAACTAAAAGTACAAGGAAAAACCGTATTAGAAGGTTCTAAAGCTTTTAAACTATACGATACCTATGGGTTCCCATTGGATTTAACAAAAGAAATTTTGCAAGAAGCTGGCATTACTGTTGATGAAGAAGGATATACAAAGGAGTTGGAGAAACAAAGGATAAGAGCGAGAAGCAGCAGAAAAGAAGATAATAGTTTGTGGGAACAAGACATATATTCTACTTTAGGAGATATTAAAACAAAATTTGTGGGATATGATACTTATGAAAGCGATTCAAAAGTTTTAGCTATTGTAAAAGATGAAGAGCTTGTTGAGGAAGCAGAAGCTGGAGATGATGTGAGTATCATATTAGATGTTACTCCTTTCTATGCTGAAAGTGGTGGGCAGATAGGAGACAAGGGAGTTCTAGAGAATGAAAATGCTTTGATAAAAGTAAATGACTGTAAAAAAATAGGAGATAAGTTTATACACACTGGAACAATTGAAAGAGGTTTAATTTCAGTAGGAGATGAAGTAAAAGCTCAAATTGATGTGGTAAGTCGAAGGAATGCTGCAAGAAACCACACTGTAACTCATCTTCTTCATAAAGCCCTAAAGGAGATTTTAGGCGACCATGTTCATCAAGCTGGTTCTCTTGTGGCTGATGATCGATTAAGATTTGATTTTTCACATTATCAAGCTGTGACTAAAGAAGAGCTAAAGCAAATAGAAAATAGGGTTAATGAAAAGATATACCAAAGTTTAAATGTGCATATTGAAGAAAAAACTTATGATGAGGCAGTGAAAGAAGGGGCTGTTGCGTTATTTACAGAAAAGTATGGGGATAAAGTAAGGGTTGTAAAAATTGATGATTACAGCATGGAACTTTGCGGTGGAACTCATGTTAAAAATACTAACGAAATAGGGATTTTTAAGATTGTATCTGAAAGTGCAGTTGGTGCAGGTTTAAGAAGAATTGAAGCTTTAACAGGACTTGCTGCAATAAAATATTTAGGAGAGAAAGAAGAAATATTAAAAGAGGCTTCTGATTTATTAAAAGTCCAAGATAAAGAGATAATTTCAAAAATTGAGAGTTTGCAGCAAGTTTTAAAGACAAAAGATAAAGAGATAGAACAATTAAAAATAAAAATGGCTTCTATTTTGGCTGATAGTTTAATCAATTCTGCTATTTCATTAGATGGTATAAAAGTAGTGGTTTCAAAGGTTGAAGATTATGATAGTGAGGCTTTGAAGGCATTAGGAGATATTTTAAAAGATAAATTAAAAATTGCTGCAGTAGTATTAGCATCTTCTACCCCAGAAAAAGCTATATTTGTCGGTATGGCTACTAAAGATGTTGTTCAAAAAGGGATAAACATGGGAGCTATTATTAAAGAGGTGTGCAAAGTATCTGAAGGAAATGGCGGTGGAAGACCAGACATGGCTCAAGGAACAGGCAAAAATCTATCTAAGGTAGATGAAGCGTTAAACAAAGCGATAGATATTGTAAAAGAACAGTTAAAAAATTGAGAAAAGCTTGACTAGCCAAGTAAATATAGGTTATTATAAAGTTGATGGTAGTTAAATGTATCTAGAGGTGATATATTATGGTAGATAAAAACGAGCAGACTCTGAGGTATCACGTTACAACTGATAGAAAAACTGTTAAAGAGATATTGACAGCAGTGTATGAAGCACTTTCTGAAAAAGGTTATAATCCAATTAATCAAATAGTAGGTTATATATTGTCTGGGGACCCTACTTATATAACCAGCCATAAAAATGCGAGAAATTTGATAAGAAAAATTGAAAGAGATGAATTAGTAGAAGAACTTTTGAGAGAGTATTTGTCTTCCCAAAAATAAGAAAAATGAAATTGCCTCACTTTGTGTGAGGCAATTTTAGAATGGAGAGGTTTCTTTGAGGATTATGGGTTTAGATGTGGGGGATAAAACAATCGGGGTAGCTATAAGTGACTTATCAGGCACAATTGCACAGGGACTTACTACTATTAAAAGAAGTAGTAACAAAAAAGATTTTGAGAGAATAAAACAAATAATAAATGAATATGAAGTGGGAATGATAATTGTAGGATTGCCTAAGAATTTGAATGGTACTTTGGGGCCACAGGGACAAAAAGTTATGAGATTTGTTGAACACTTAAAGGAAGCTATTAATATACCAATAATCTTGTGGGATGAAAGGCTTACTACAGTAGAAGCACAAAGGGTTTTAATAGAAAAAGCTGATATAAGTAGGGCAAAGAGAAAAGAAGTAATTGATAAGCTGGCTGCAGTTCTTATACTTCAGAACTACTTAGATTCACAAAAAAATAAATAAATAAATTTTTATTAAAAACTTGACAGTCTTTTTGGTATGTTATACAATTACATTATCTTGAAGTAGAATTGAGGTGAAATAGTATGGAACCAGAAATCATTCAGCTAATCGACGAGCACGGCCATGAAGTAGACTTCGAACTTGTAGCATCATTTGACCTTGATGATACCAGGTATGCAGTTGTGGTCCCTGTCGATGGTGATGGAGAAGATGCTTACATCCTGAGAGTGGAACAAGATGAAAATGGCAATGATATTTTTGTAGGGATTGAAGACGAAGATGAGTTCAATGATGCTGTCGAAGCATACAATGAGCTGATGGAAGAGTATGAAGAATATTATGATGATGAAGATTTTGACGATGAAGAGTAAATTAAAATTAGAATGAAATTAATTAAGATATACCGTTTTGGTATATCTTAATTTTATATACCCACAAAATTTAATTTCTATGTAAAATGGAAATTGGATTCTCAATTGAAATATCTCTGTCCACTATAAAATTTGATATTTACTAAAAAATCGAAAAAAAATATTTGACAATTGAAAATGAATATCATAAACTAATATTAGTTGATATTATTTGGCGGTGATTTAGATGAATGAAATTGAAAAATTTAAAGAAAAATTAAAAGATAAGGGATATAAGTTGACAACTCAAAGGCGTGTGATATTGGACGTCATTATGGAAAATAGGGATAAACATCTTTCCTCTGAGGAAATATATGACCTTGTAAGGCTAAAATATCCTGAAATAGGGCTTGCTACAGTTTATAGGACCCTTCAGTTATTTGAGGAATTAGGTATTGTCTATAAATTAAATTTTGACGATGGTCGAAATAGATACGAGCTATATCATAATGAAAACCATCAGCATCATCATTTGATTTGTTTAAAATGCGGAGCAGTTATAGAAATGGAAGGAGACCTTTTGGAGAATTTAGAAGAGGCAATAGAAGAGACTAAAGATTTTGAAATAATAGATCATAATGTGAAATTTTTTGGTTATTGTAGCAAATGTAGGAGCAGGTATAATTAAACTTATAGTGAGATTTTGGATTTTGTTTAAGAAATAATTTACATTAATAGGGTTGAAGTATTTTTTCAAATAAAGTATAATTTATATTAACTGGTGTAAGGTACGGGTAAGTTTTTTTGGGTTTTTGGGGGAAAATAAAATTAAAGCTAAAAATATCTAATGAAAGGAGATAAGTATTTGGCACACAAGGCAAAACTTAAAATCATTCCTTTGGGCGGGTTAAATGAGATCGGCAAAAACATGACTGTTTTTGAATTCGGAAACGACATAATAGTTGTGGATTGCGGTCTCGCTTTTCCAGATGATGAAATGTTGGGAATAGATTTGGTCATTCCCGACATTACTTATTTATTGAAAAATAGGGAAAAGGTTAAGGCAATTGTTTTAACACATGGTCATGAAGACCATATTGGAGCTTTACCATATGTCTTAAAGCAACTTAATGTTCCTGTATATGGGACTCGTCTGACTATAGGTTTAGTAGAATATAAGTTAAAAGAGCATGGTATTTTAAAAGATAGTAAATTGATAACGGTGAAGCCAAGAGAGATTGTCGAAATTGGTCAGTTTAAAGTGGAGTTTATAAGAACCTCTCATAGCATTGCAGATTCTGCGGCTTTAGCTATTCATACTCCTGTTGGGACGGTTTTCCACTCGGGGGATTTCAAAGTAGACTTTACCCCTATAGGGGGAGAAATACCAGACTTACACCGCTTTGCCCAGTTAGGGGAAAAAGGGGTACTAGTAATGCTATGTGATAGTACCAATATTGAAAGACCGGGTTATACCATGTCAGAAAGGACAGTGGGAGAGACTTTTGACAGTATATTTAGAAAAGCAGAACAACGAATCATAGTGGCAACTTTTGCTTCTAATATCCACAGAGTTCAACAAATTATAGATTCTGCGCACAAGTATGGAAGAAAGGTTGCTATTTCAGGCAGAAGCATGTTAAATGTAGTTAATGTAGCGATGGAATTAGGCTATTTAATTGTTCCTGATGGCCTTTTGATTGATATTGATGAAGCCAATAAATTGCCTCATGATAAAGTTGTCATTATAACGACAGGCAGCCAAGGGGAACCTATGTCAGCTCTTACCAGAATGGCTTCTTCTGAGCATAAAAAAGTAGAGATTGTACCGGGAGATACAGTGATAATTTCTGCTTCTGCTATTCCGGGAAATGAAAAACTTATTTCTCGCGTCATCAACCAATTATTTAAAAAAGGTGCCAATGTAATTTATGAAGCATTGGCAGATATTCACGTATCGGGTCACGCCTGTCAAGAAGAGATTAAGCTACTTCATACATTAATAAAACCTAAATTTTTCATTCCTGTTCATGGAGAATACAGACATTTAGTTCAGCATGCTAAGCTTGCAGAGACTTTAGGAATGCCTCCACAAAATATCTTTGTAGTAGATAATGGGACAGTATTAGAGTTTACAAAAAATTCTGGAAGAATTGCAGGAACAGTAACAGCAGGGAAAGTGTTAGTAGATGGCTTGGGTGTTGGAGACGTAGGAAATATTGTTTTAAGAGATAGAAAACATTTGGCTCAAGATGGTTTGTTAGTAGTAGTGGTTACTATTTCTAAAGAAACGGGAGGAATTATAGCGGGTCCCGACATAATTTCCAGAGGATTTGTATATGTGAGAGAATCAGAGGATTTAATGGAGGAATCCAAAAATGTTGTCAGAGATGTGTTATCAAAGTGTAAGAAAGAGGGAATTAGCGAATGGGCTACTATAAAATCAATGATAAAAGATGATTTAAGCAGTTTCTTATATGAAAAAACTAAGAGAAATCCTATGATATTGCCAATCATAATGGAAATTTAACCAGGAGGAGCTTAAATATGAACGTCTACGACAAAGCTTATGAACTGGCTAATGCTATAAGACAGTTGCCAGAATACAAAGCTTTTAAAGGGGCGTATCAAAAAATAAATGAAAATGAGCAAAATAAGAAAATGTTAGAGGATTTTAGAAAAAAGCAATTAGAGATTCAAGCTAAAGAGTTGTCGGGTGAAAAAGTGGATCCTAAAGAAAAAGAAGTGTTAGAAAAGCTATGGGAGATATTGAATCTTAATCCTGAGATAAGTTCTTACTTGTCTTTAGAATACGCTCTTGGCAAGATAATGGATGATATACTAAAAATAATCATGGAACCAATGGAGATGAAGTAGATGAAAACAATAGATACTAAGTACATTGTAAAAGCAGGAGCCATTGCAGCCATTTACTTTGTTGTTACTATTCTTTTGGGCAGTGTTTCTTATGGCCCTATTCAATTTAGAATATCTGAATCTTTAGTTGTATTACCCATGGTAGAGCCGGCAGCAATATGGGGGGTTTTTATAGGATGTTTATTAGCCAATATAGGAAGCCCCTTTGGACTTCTCGATATTTTGGGTGGAAGTTTAGTGACATTACTTGCTGCGTACCTTACATCAAAGACTAAAACTTTTTACAAAGGTATATTGCCTCCTATAATATTAAATGCTCTTATTGTTTCAATATGGGTAAGTTATTTCACGAAAATGCCCTATTATCTTGTAGTTTTGTATATTGCTTTAAGTGAAGCTATTGTGACAGGTGTATTTGGGTATGTAGTGATTGCAGTATACAAAAGATTAAAAGATAAGTATTCTTTATAAAAACAGGTAAGCGGAAGGCTTACTTGTTTTTATTTTTAATTAATTATATAATTTAGGTATACCTACCCAAGGGAGAGAAATGTAATGAATAATGTCGAATACAAAAGAAAAAGTAGATTTGCTGTGGTAATAACGACTATAATTTTTTTGTTTTTCTCTGCTTTTGTATACTATCAAAGCTTTTTTCAACCAGTAACTACAAAAAGTGATGTGCCTCAAAAGATTATAAATATTCCAAAAGGGTATTCTACCGTGCAAATAGCTAAGGTGTTAAAGGAGAATAATTTAATTAAGAATGAGTGGTTTTTTATATGGAGAGCAAAAGTTTTAGGTGCTGATGGAAAATTACAAGCAGGAAAATATCTTTTAAGCCCTAACATGACTACTGATCAAATAATAGAAAAAATATTTGCAGGTAAAGCACAAAAGGATACAATAAAAGTGACAATTCCGGAAGGTTATTCTGTTAAGGATATAGCCAATAAGTTATCGCAATTAGGCTTAGTAAATAAAGATAAATTTTTAGAAGTTGCACAAAAAGATACTTTTAACTACGATTTTTTAAAAGACATACCTAAAGATAGACCAAGTAGATTAGAAGGGTATCTTTTTCCCGATACTTATCAAATACCTATAGAGGCTGGCGAAAAAGAAATAATAAATATTATGCTTAAAAGGTTTCAACAAGTTTATAATAGTACTATAAAGGATAATGCAAAATATGTAGGAATGACACCAGATCAAATTGTGATAATAGCTTCTCTGATAGAAAAAGAGGCTGTGGTAGATAAGGACAGACCTCTAATTGCAGGTGTTATATACAACCGTTTGAAAAAACATATGAAACTACAAATAGATGCTACTGTACAATACGCATTAGGGGAACACAAGGATAAGCTTTTGTACAAAGATTTGGAGGTAGATTCCCCTTACAATACCTACCAACACTATGGACTTCCTATAGGTCCCATTTGTAATCCTGGACTTAAATCGATTGAAGCAGCTCTTTTCCCAACAAAGCATGACTTTTACTATTATGTTGCAAAGAAAGATGGGTCCCATATTTTTAGTATAACTTATGAAGAGCATTTAAAAGCTCAGAAAGAAATTGAAGCAATTGAAAATAATAATACTAAATGAAAGGGTTGAGTTATGGAAAAAACTCCAAATGATATGAAATTTATAAGAGGGATAGCTCATAAATTTGGATATCCTTTAGATGAGATGGAGAAATATGCCTACGAAAATTATATCCCTATTGCAAAACCGGAAGTTGCTGATTTTTTAAGTTTTATTGTGAAGCTAAAAAAGCCTAACAATATATTAGAGATAGGTACTGCTATTGGCTATTCTACTATAATAATGGCAAAAGCTTATTCAGAAGTTAGTGTAGTCACTATTGAAAGGGATATAAATTTGGCTGAAATAGCTAAAGAAAATTTTAAGAAAGCAAAAGTAGAAGATAGAATCGAGCTTATTTGTGGAGAAGCACAGCAAGTTCTTCCAAATTTAACTAAGATGTACGATTTGATTTTTGTAGATGCGGCGAAAGGGCAATATATAGAATTTTACAAAGAACTGAAAAGACTTTTAAGCAAAGAGGGCGTAATCTTGTGGGACAATATTTTGTATAAGGGATATGTTGTAAATGAGAAAAATGTAAAACATAAGAGAAGAACTATTGTGTACAGAATGAGAGAATTTATAGAAATATTATATCAAGATAAAACTTTGTACACGGTAATTTTGCCTTTAGGAGACGGATTGGCTTTAAGTTTTAAGGAGGAATAGAATAATCATGTTAGAGCTTTTGGCACCAGTTGGAGATTTGGAAAGATTAAAAATAGCTATAAATTACGGAGCAGATGCGGTATATTTTGGAGGGAAACACTATAGTTTAAGGGCTTCTGTTGGTTTGACTCTTGAAGAGATAAAAGAAGCAATAAAATATGTGAGGAAAAGTGGAAAAAAAGCATATATTACTATAAATATCTTTCCCCACAATGAGGATTTGGAAGGATTGCCTGAATACATTAAATCAGTCGTTGACCTTGGCATAGATGCTATTATTCTTTCTGACCCAGGGATTTTTTCTATTGTAAAAGAAGTAGCTCCTGAAGTAGATGTTCATATAAGTACGCAAGCAAATAATGTGAATTATAAAAGTGCTCTGTTTTGGCATAATTTAGGTGCAAAAAGAATAATTTTGGCAAGGGAACTATCTTTAAAAGAGATAAAAGAGATAAGAGAGAAGACACCAAAAACTTTAGAATTAGAGGCATTTGTCCACGGGGCTATGTGCATTTCTTACTCAGGAAGGTGCCTTTTAAGCAATTACCTTACAGGAAGAGATTCTAATAAAGGTGAATGTGCACAACCTTGCCGGTGGAAATATTATCTTGTAGAAGAAAAAAGGCCAGGAGAGTATATGCCCATTTTCGAAGATGAAAGGGGCACATATATTATGAATTCTAAAGACCTATGCATGATAGAGTACATTCCAGAACTTGTTGAGGCTGGAGTTACAAGTTTTAAAATTGAGGGAAGAAACAAAAGTGCCTACTATGTTGCTGTAGTGACACGGGCTTACAGAAAGGCGATTGACGATTACCTTGAAAAAGGAAAAGATTATGTTTTTGACAAAAAACTTCTTGAAGAGGTTTCTAAAGCAAGTCACAGAGGATTTACCACAGGGTTTTATTTTGGCAAGCCAGGTCCTGACGCTCAAAATTATGAGTCTTCAAAATATATACGGACTCATGATTTTGTAGGAATTGTAAAAGAATATGACCCCAATACAGAAATTGCTGTTGTAGAGCAAAGAAACAGGATGTTTGTGGGAGATAAAATTGAGATTATGGGTCCTAAAGTAGAGTTTGAGCAGCAAATTGAAAAAATGTGGGATGAAGAAGGAAATGAGATTGAAGTAGCTCCCCATCCTCAAATGATAGTGAAAATTCCTGTAAAGTATCCTGTAGAAGAATTTTTTATACTGCGTCGAGAAATTAAAAATTAGGTTAAAACTTGCTCCTTTTGGGAATACTTTTTCCTGAAAGGAGCAAAGTTTTATGGAAAATAGAAATTATAGGATTGTTTTTTTGAGGGTAGTTTTGTCAATTTTAATGTTAACATTGATTTTTAGGCTTTTTTACATTCAGGTAATCAAAGGAGATTTTTATTCTCAAAAAGCAGTGGAACAAAAAATTAGAAGCTTTAAAATTTTGGAGAGAAGAGGAGAAATATACGACAGGAATATGATTCCTTTTACGGATAGAGAATACAAAGAATATATATTTGCTATACCTAAAATGTTAACTGACAAAGAAAAAGCCGCTAAGGTTATAAGTGAAATTGCTGCAGTAGACTATGAGGATGTGCTAAAATCCCTTCGAAGTGCAAAAGATTATGTGAAATATGAAGTTAAATTTAATTTAAACAACAAATTACCTATAGGCATTTTTAAGTTAGCTTTGCCTCAAAGGTATTCGCAAAATTCTTTAGCAAAACATGTAATAGGGTATATAGGAGATAAAAAAATGGGTTTAGAAGATGCTTTTGATGGAATTTTAAATAGCAAAAGGGAAGATAGCATTGCAGTGTTTACTGATGGGAATAATACTGATTATATAAAAGGGTTAGGAGTAAGGTTAAAAACTTCTGGAAAAGAAGTTTTGGGGGTAAAAACTACTCTTGATTATCACATACAAAAGGCAGTAGAGAATGTTCTTGACAAGAATATGGTAGATGGAGCAGCAGTGGTATTAGATATAAAAACAGGTGATATACTTGCAATGGCAAGTAGGCCTAATTTTGACCAAAATAATATTCAAGCTTATTTAAATAGCTCTAACGAAGAATTTATAAACAAAGCTGTCTCAATGTATCCACCTGGCTCTATTTTTAAAATTGTAATAGCTGCTGCAGCGTTAGAATATAATAAAGTGAATTTACAGGATACTTTTTATTGCAGTGGTAGTTATGATATAAATGGAATAGTATTTCACGATTACAAAGGAGAAAGTCATGGAGTAATAAACATGGTAAAAGGTTTTGCAGTTTCCTGCAATACTACTTTTATAAAGATTGGGCAAATAACAGGGACCAAAAATATTTTGGAGATGGCGAGAAAATTTGGAATAGAAAGTGATGATGGTCTGCCAATACCTGAGCAAATAGGGAGATTGCCTAAATTGTCTGATACTTATGGAGCAGGTATTGGGAATTTGTCAATAGGGCAAGGAGATGTGCTGATGACGCCTCTTCAAGCAGCTGATATCGCAGCGACAATTGCTAATAACGGTGTTAGAAATGTTCCACGTTTAGTGACTGCAATAGTTGATGAAGAAGGGAAAGAAATTGAAAAATTGTCTCAGAAAAAGTCTTACAGAGTGATAAGCGAAAAAACAGCCAAAATTTTAAAAGAAATGATGAGAGAAGTGGTTATTGACCCAGAAGGGACAGGAAAAAGGGCTGAGATTACCTATGGCAGTGCTGGTAAAACAGGTTCTGCTGAAGTTAGCAAGGAGCTAAATATATATCATGCTTGGTTTACAGGTTTTGTTCCTTTTGATAAGCCTAAATATGCAATTTCGATTTTTGTAAAAAATGGAGATACTGGAGGAACTAAAGCTGCCCCTCTTTTTAAAGAAATAGCGGAGGAAATAATGAAATATTGATGTACGTGCACCATTTTGTATAAACCTCATATAATAGATGTGTAATGTTGAAAAAAGGGGTGGCGGCAATGTGGGAAGTTGTTGTTGCAATTTTGGCATCAATTGTAAAGGAAATCTTAAATCTTGGTTACTTGACAAACACCAACTCTTTTCCCAATCCACTTACTCCAGAAGAGGAAAAAAAATATTTAGAAGCTTATAGAAACGGTGATGAGGAAGCGAGGAATATTTTAATAGAGAGGAACTTGAGATTGGTAGCCCATGTAGTAAAAAAATACAGTGGAACTGGTAAAGATATAGACGACTTGATATCTATTGGAACAATAGGGCTTATAAAAGCAATTTCTACTTTTGATTCTTCAAAAGGTACTCATCTTGCCACATACGCAGCAAGATGTATAGAAAATGAGATACTTATGTCCATAAGAGCAGAAAAAAAGATGAAAGGGGAGGTTTTTTTACAGGATCCTATTGGAGTAGATAAAGAGGGCAATGAGATATCTTTGATGGATGTACTTGGCACAGAGGAAGATGAAATATCAGAGCAAGTGGAGAAAAAACTTCAAATTAAAAAGTTGTACAGTAAAATGAACAGCGTTTTAAAAAATAGAGAACGGTTAATTATAGAAATGAGGTATGGTCTGTACAATGGGAAAGTGAGGACTCAAAGAGAAATAGCAAAGATGCTTGGTATATCTCGTTCCTATGTCTCAAGGATTGAAAAGAAGGCTTTAAATAAGCTTTTTAAAGAGCTTTCCATGTAAAACTGTTTGTATTGACAGTTTATTTTTTTTTATTATATAATTTTAACTAAATGAGGTGAAGATATGTATAAAAAGTTAATTCCTGATATTATAGTGGAAAATATCTATGATATCAATTTAGACTTTTTAAAAGAAAAAGGAATTACCAGTCTTGTCTTAGATATTGACAATACTTTAGTGCCTCAAAAATCAAAATTTCCCGATAAAATGACTATTGAATGGCTTGAAAAAGTAAAAAAAGAGGGGTTTAAAATTTGTCTCATTTCAAATAACACTAAAAGAAGAGTGAATGAATTTAAAGAAAAAGTTGGTGTACCTGGAATAGCTTGGGCCATTAAGCCGAGAAAAGGAGCTTTTAAAAAGGCTTTAAAGATTTTAAATGCTAAGCCTAATGAAACAGCTTTAATAGGAGATCAAATATTTACTGATATTTTTGGTGGCAAAAGAGCAGGTTTATATACTATTTTGGTAAAACCTCTATCAGAAGAGGAATTAGGATGGACTAAACTTATGAGAAAAGCGGAAAAACATGTACTTAAAAGGATTGAGAGATATGGAGATTAATTCAAATACTAAACTGTATGGTCTTATAGGGCATCCTGTAGAACATAGTTTATCCCCTTTAATACATAACTATGCTTTTAAGTCTTTAAATTTAAATTGTGTCTACACTGCTTTTGACGTTTTGCCAGAAAAACTTGAAGATGCAGTAAAAGGAGCCAAAGCTTTAGGAATAAAAGGATTTAATGTGACTGTACCTCATAAAGAGAAAATAATTAAATACCTAGATGTGGTCTCAGAAGAAGCATTAAAAATTGGCGCAGTCAATACTGTAGTCAATGAAGGAGGAATATTAAAAGGATATAATACGGATGTCTATGGCTTTATAGACTCATTAACAGAAGTAGGAGAAAAAATTGAAGGGAGGAAAGCTGTTGTTTTAGGAGCTGGTGGGGCTTCTAAGGCAGTTTGTGTCGCTCTTGCTCTAAAAGGGATAGATTCGATAATAATTGCCAATAGAAGTGTTGAAAGAGCAAAAGATTTGTCAGAGTACATTAAAAAAGAATTTAAGATTCAGTGCGATTACTGTAGTATAAATGAAGTAGAAGAAATACCAGAAATAGACATGCTTGTTAATACTACAAGCATGGGAATGTATCCAAATGTGGAAGATTCACCTGTTAGCGAAAGAGTGGTTTTAAAAGCTAAATTTGTCTATGACCTTATTTACAATCCTTTTGAAACTGCTCTTTTAAAACATGCGAAAAAGAATGGAATAAAGTATTCTAATGGACTTTCTATGTTGGTAAATCAAGCTAATTATTCTTTCAAATTATGGACAGGGGGATTTTTCGACAAAAATTTGGTATACATGCATTTAAAAGAAGGAATTACGCATAATTTGTAGAATATTTTATAAAGAGTAGATGAAGTGAGGCTATATGTGGGCACTTTATGCCTCACGGATACAGTAGTGCAACCGGCTTATGTCGGCTTTATTATTTTTGGAGGTATATTTTATGGCCAAAAAAAAGCTAGGAGAGCTTTTAGTTGAGGTAGGGCTTATAACAGAAGAACAACTAAAGCACGCAATAGAAGTTCAGAGCAAAACAGGAGAAAAGTTAGGAAAAGTTCTCATTAAATTGGGGTATGTTACAGAAAGCCAAATACTAGAGGCTTTAGAATTTCAATTAGGTATTCCACGTGTAGATTTGCAAAAATACTATATTGACCCAGATGTGGCAAAATTAATTCCCGAAGCTGTTGCTAAAAGACATACTATTATTCCTATAAAAAAAGATGAAGATGGTATATTGGTAGCAATGGCAGACCCTCTGAATATTTTTGCACTAGATGATGTGAGAATCATTACGAAACAAAATGTAAAGCCTTTAATTGCTTCTGAAGGAAGTATCTTAAAAGCCATAGATAGAATTTACGGAAGAGAACAGGCAGAAAAAGCAGTACAGGATTTTAAAAAGGAGTTTCAAAGTGAAAGTCAAGAAGAGCTGCCAGATGAGATTCTTGAAGAAGTACAAAACGCGCCTGCTGTACGCTTTGTAAATTCTATAATTGAGCAGGCAATAAAAAATAGGGCTTCAGATATTCACATTGAACCTACTGAAAAAGACCTTAGAATTCGATTTAGGATAGATGGACAATTAACAGAAGCTATGAAGACTATAAAAAGTACCCATGCCCCTGTTGTGACAAGAGTAAAAATTATGGCTAATATGAACATCGCTGAAAGAAGACTTCCTCAAGATGGCAGATTTGATTTTACTACAGGTGGTAAAAATATTGACATAAGAGTTTCTTCGTTGCCCACTGTTTTTGGAGAGAAATTGGTATTGAGGCTTTTAGACAAGGAAAATTTTATAATGACAAAGGAGCAATTAGGTTTTGAAGAAGAGGATCTGGTGCTCTTTGATAAACTTATCAAAAGGCCTAATGGCATTGTGCTTTTGACTGGTCCTACAGGTAGTGGGAAAACCACCACTCTTTATGCAATGCTGAGAGAGCTTAACAAACCCAATGTAAATATAATAACTGTTGAGGACCCTGTTGAGTATTCCCTTGAGGGAATAAACCAGGTACAAGTTAATGAAAAGGCAGGCCTTACCTTTGCGACTGCTCTTAGGTCAATTTTGAGGCAAGACCCTGATATAATTATGATTGGAGAAATTAGAGATACTGAAACTGCTGAGATAGCTATTCGCTCTGCCATAACAGGGCACTTAGTCCTTTCCACTTTGCATACAAATGATGCGGCGGGAGCGGTGACTAGGCTTATAGATATGGGTATAGAGCCTTATCTTGTGTCTTCTTCTGTAGTAGGGGTTATTGCTCAGAGATTGGCGAGAAAAATATGTGATAACTGTAGAATTTCTTACAAAGCTTCCAAAGGCGAAAAAGAGCTATTGGGAATTTCAGAAAATGAAGACATTACTTTATACAAGGGGAGAGGGTGCCCTGTTTGTAATAAAACAGGCTATAGGGGAAGAATTCCTATATATGAGATAATGACTGTTACTTCTGATATTAGAGAGCTTATAAATGCTAAGGTTTCCTCTGATGTTATTGGAGCTCAGGCTGTAAAAAATGGCATGAAAACTTTACGAGAAAGTGCTAAAAGACTTGTATTACAAGGAAAAACTACAATTGATGAAATGATAAGACTAACTTACGAGGAATGAGGGATATGGATACAAAGGAACTTTTAAAATTAGTAGTTGAAAGAAAAGCTTCAGACTTGCATATAACGGTTGGAGTACCTCCAGTTCTTAGAATTAATGGCTATTTAGAAAAATTAGAAGGGGAGCCTTTTACCCCTGGGCAGACTGAAGAAATAGTTAAGGATTTATTGACAAGTGAGCAATTGAAAAAGTTAGAACAAAATGGAGATATTGATTTGTCCTATTCAGTTACAGGATTAGGAAGGTTTAGAATAAATGTATACAAACAAAGGGGAAGTTATAGCCTTGCAATAAGGTCTGTAGCTTTGAGAATACCTACAATAGAGGAATTGGGACTTCCTCCAATACTTAAAGACTTAGCTTTAAAGGCAAGAGGGCTTATATTGGTAACAGGACCTACTGGCAGTGGTAAATCTACTACACTGGCTGCGATGGTGGATTGGATAAACTCTAAAAGGACTTGTCATATTCTCACATTGGAAGACCCTATAGAATATTTACATAAACACAACAAAAGCATAGTAAATCAAAGAGAGATTGGGCATGATGCGGCATCTTACGCTTCAGCTTTAAGGGCTGCTTTAAGGGAGGACCCGGATGTTATATTAGTGGGAGAGATGAGGGATTTAGAAACCATCCAAATTGCTATAACTGCTGCTGAGACAGGCCATCTTGTTTTGTCCACTCTTCACACAATAGGAGCCGTTAAGACGATCGATAGGATTATTGATGTTTTTCCTCCCCATCAGCAGCAGCAGATAAAAATTCAGCTTTCAAATGTTTTAGAGGGAATTATTTCTCAACAGCTTATACCTAAAAAGGACAACAGCGGCAGAGTAGTTGCGACAGAAGTGATGATTGCTACTCCTGCTATAAGAAATCTCATAAGAGAAGGGAAGACTTTCCAGATACAGTCGGCAGTTCAAACAGGTAGCAAGTTTGGAATGATGACAATGGATATGTCTATTTTACATCTGTTAAAAAGAGGAGTTATATCATTAGAGGATGCTTTGACATATTGCGTAGACCAAGAGAATTTTTCTCGCATGATATAGAGGTGATTATATGCCGTTGTATGCTTATAGGGCAAGGGATATGGGAGGAAATCTCGTTACAGGGACTTTGGAAGTTGACTCAAAATCTCAGTGTATTGACATTTTAAAACAGAGAAATTATTATATAATCGACATACAAGAAGAGATAGTCAAACAAGACATACTCGATTTTAGTTCTTTTAAAAAGGTCAAAGTAAAAGATATTGCGGTCTTCTGTCGGCAGTTTGCCACTCTGATAAATGCAGGGATTCCTATAGTGACCTCTTTGGTTACTATGAGAGAACAAGTGGAGAATAAAAGACTGAAAAATGCTTTGAGAGAGGTGTACGAAGAAGTTCAAAAAGGAAGGACTCTTTCTGATGCTATGAAAAGGCACAGTGATGTTTTTCCTATGCTTTTATATAATATGGTGGAAGTGGGGGAAGTAAGCGGTACTTTAGATAAAGTGATGAATGAAATGGCAGAACACTATGAAAAAGAGAATGAATTAAATCAGAAAATAAAGTCTGCTTTGACTTATCCTCTTATTGTATCTGTTGTAGCTGTATTAGTTGTTATTTTTCTTTTGACAAATGTTTTACCTATTTTTGTAGGTATGTTTAAAAATGCTGGAATCCAGTTGCCTCTTCCCACTCGAATACTTATTGCTATAAGCAGTTCTATATCTCAATATTGGTACTTTTACACAGGAGTAATTTTGGTGATTTCTTATTCGATTTCGAGTTTTTTGAAGACACCTGAAGGAAGGCGCATTTATGACAGAATGCTTTTAAACATGCCAATCTTTGGCCCTCTAAACAAAAAGATTTTAATTTCCAGGTTTACAAGGACTTTAGGAACATTGATAAGTGCTGGTGTACCGCTTATGAAGGCAATGGAAGTAGTAGAAAAAGTTGTGGGTAATACGGTAGTAGCAGAAGGTCTTGGGAAAGCTCAAGAGGATATAAAAAAAGGCTTACCCCTTTCAGAACCTTTAAAAAGAATTGGCATTTTCCCGCCAATGGTGATTCAGATGATAAGTATTGGTGAAAGTTCAGGTTCATTGGACAGCATATTAAATAAAACTGCTGATTTTTATGACGGAGAAGTGGATACAGCTGTCTCACAAATGACAACTCTTCTAGAGCCATTAATAATTGTTATGCTGGCGACAGTGGTAGGATTTATAGTTATTTCAATTGTCATGCCGCTGTTTGAGTTATACAATTTCATAGGTCAGTGATATTGGGAAAGGGGGTGAAAAAGGATGGAATGGTTTGTAAAAGCATTAAACAAGGATGAGAGAGGTTTTACACTAATTGAATTGATTGTTGTCATTGCAATTTTAGGGATACTGGCAGCAATAGCTGTGCCAAGGGTGACAACTTCATTAAAAACAGCAAAAGAGAATGCTGATATAGCAAATGCACAAATTATAGGACAAGCGGCTGAGAGGTATTATATAGAGACAGGGAACACCACCGATAACATAAAAGATTTAGTTGATGCAGGATATTTAAATAAAGTTCCACAACCTGCTGATGGTGGCCAGTTCACACTTGAAATGAGTGACGATGGAAAAGCTACAGTTAAGGTTGGAGATACACAGCTTTATCCATAAAATATTAAAATAAAAGGTGTTTAATGAATATTAACGGGCACATTTTTGTGCCCTCCCTATTATTTTTTTAGGAGGTCATTATGGAAATACTACTTTACATATTCATATTTTTATTCGGCACAATTATAGGAAGTTTTTTAAATGTGGTCATACACAGAGTGCCAAGAAAAGAATCAATAGTCTATCCCCCTTCTCATTGTCCTATATGTGAACATGAATTAAAAACTATTGATTTAATACCTATATTGAGTTATATTCTACTTAAAGGAAGATGTAGGTATTGTGGAGAAAAGATTTCAATAAGGTACCCTATTGTGGAACTATTGACAGGAATTGTGTTTTTGATAATTTACTATAAATTCGGTTTAGATTTTAAAGCTTTTTCTTACATGTTTTTGGCTTCTATTTTGATAGCTGTAAGTTTTATTGATATAGAACACAGGATTGTGCCAAATAAAATCATTTTAGTAGGCTTTATAGGTGGAATAATATTTAGAGTTTTGATGTACAATTATGGCTTTATAGATTACATAATGGGATTGGTCTTGGGTGGGGGTATTCTCCTTCTCATCTCCTTAATTTCAGGAGGAGAGATGGGAGGAGGAGACATAAAACTTATGGCCTTAATTGGATTTTTTATAGGGTGGAAGCTTACAATTTTAGTACTTTTTCTTTCTGTAATCATTGGAGCATTGGGTGGCGTTATATTAGTAGCTTTGAAAATTAAAGGAAGAAAAGATTACATTCCTTTTGCACCCTACATTTCCATTGCATGGCTCATCTCGATTTTGTATGGCTATGAGATGTTAAATTATTATATAAAATTTATAAGAGGCTAAGCTTATGAAAAAGGAAGAAGGATTAACTTTAATAGAGCTGGTAACAGTTTTGGCTATCTTGTCCATTATAGTTCTTATAGTCATTCCTTCGACTGACTTTTTTGATACGACAAGGTCAAATATAAGGCTTACTCTTATTGCACGTGAGGTTGTAAATGACTTAAGGTACATACAGCAAAAAAGTATTTTTGAAGGAGAAATTTTACGTTTTGAAAGCGATGACACTAAGACGAGGTATTACATAAAGAGAAAAGATGACAATGAAAATATTAAGATAAAAAATTTACCTGAGGGAATTAAAATAAGTAAAAAAGATGGCGGAAAAGTAGAAATATACTTTAATCAGATGGGAACTCCTATTGGAGCTTGTACAATAACTTTAAAAAATGATAAAGGAAGCGAAATTTACATAAGTGTGGCAGTGGTAACAGGGCGCATTATGATAAGTGGGAGGAACTATTAGGAGTGATTTTATGAAGATTTTAAAAGATAATAGAGGCATGACTTTAATAGAGGTTCTTGTCTCAATAGCTATGTTTGCAATAGTGGCAATACCTCTTTTAGGTATTTTTAGTCAATCTGTTATTACTTCTGCTGATTCTAGGATAAGGACAAAAGAAGCTACTATTGCGCAGACAATTGCAGAAAACATAAAAGCGGGAAATGTATCAAACCTTGATGAAATAATAACTAAGTATAAAGAGGAAGGTTTTATAGCCTATGTTGAACAGCAAACTTCTACAGGAGAACTCTCTCAATATCAGATCAAAGTAGGGAAAATTGGTTCAAACACTCCTATGTATACCCTTTATGTTGTGGCGCCTAGAACAAATATAACTTCTTATGCTACTCTAGAAATGCCTTGACTACTTTATTTTTAGGTTTTGTGGTAGCTACATTGGGCTGGAATGAGATTACCAAAACAAAAATTTTGGCTATGGTGGTTAAAATGGTGGTGAGAAAAGAAGAGGGTTTTACCCTCATTGAACTTATTGTGACACTGGCAATATTGGGGATTGTGATAGGGGTTTATTCATCTTTATATTATTCGGGGTACAAGTCATTTTCAAGTACACAAAATAGCGTAGACGTGGAACAAAATGTTAGGTTTGCTATGAATTATATTGTATCTTTATTAGAAAAAGGGCCTTCTAAAGTCGAGATTATTAATAATGGCTGTGGTCTATCGATAAAAAAAGTATTAACAGATAGAGGGTATCGTGATTATACAATAACGCTAGAAAATCTTATTCTTTATACCCATATCAAAGAATCTGACACGGACAGTAGAGGTAGTAAGCTTCAATTAGCTGTCAATATTTATGATTTTAAGGTGACTAAAAAACCTAACAACATGATAAATATCCAAATAATTGGACAAAGTGATGGTAATGGATCAAACAGATTTTCTCTTTCTACAGACGTTTTTTTAAGAAAGAGTGATATAAATGTTCGATGAGAGAGGTTCTGCCTTAATTTTTACTTTAATGGTAATTTTGATTCTCACAGTTTTAGCTGTAGCAATCTTAGAAGTAACTATTACCAATTACAAAATTTCTCATGCTTATGCAAATTCTATATCAGCCACTTATGCAGCAGAAGCTGGCCTTGAACGAGTAAAAAATGAATTTAACATAGCTTTATTAGATGCTTATCAAGGGAAAGGTAAAGGAAAAGGGAAAGGTAAATTTTGGATAAATGTAGTTGAAAATAAAAATACAACTAAAATTCAGTATAAACAAGATGCCAAAAATTTATTAAAGGAGTCATTTGGACTTGACATCCCAGTAGGGGAGTGGATTTCACTGGGTGATTCAGGACAAGAGTATAAAATTGACAGTATAGAAATGGTTCCTCCTTCAATTAAAGCTTTTGAAAATGAAGGAACTCAAGTTTTAACCTATAAAGTACGTGCATGGACGGAAGGTAGGATGAACAAAATCGTACGTTACGGTTATGCGGAGATTACATTTAATATTAATGTAAATATTACGAAGATGGGTGATGATAAGAGTGCGAATTATAAGGTGATTCTTAGTGGTAATGCATCACAGTCTCCACCTATAGTAGATAAGTGGATAATTGATTCAATTCCACAAACACAATAAAAATAAGGAGAGGGTTTTTATGCATCTTAAAAATTACATGGAAGACGCTGTTGACCAAATGATGGATAAGGTTTTGAAAGATTTAGACGTTTGTAAATGCGACAGGTGTAGAATGGACATAAAAGCTTTAGCACTTAACAATTTACCTCCAAAATATGTTGTATCAGAAGAAGGAGAACTATATGTAAAGACAAATGAGTTAGTCAGGCAATTTGAGGTAGACATAATAAAAGCTATAACAATGGCTGCTATTAAAGTGAATAACAATAAGCGCCATTAGGAGGTAAAAAATGCTTGGAATTGAAATAGGAAATTTTAATACAAAATTATTAATTGGAGAAAAAAAGAATAAATTCTTTGGTAAAAGGTTAATGATAAATACGCCTTCTAATGTGATAACTAATGGTAAAATTATTGATATAAATTCATTGGCAGATGTAATTAATGAGACTTTGAAAAGGAACAATATCAAAGAAAAACAAGTGTGTTTTACTATTTCCAGCTCAAATAATATAATAAGGGATTTAGAATTGCCACTAATGAAAGAAGAGGAAGTCGAAAAGGCCTTATACTATGAGATTGAGCAATACATTCCTGATTATGAAAATTATGTAATAGATTATAGATATTTACCTAATATTGCGGAGAAAGATAAAATGATTAGAGTACTGATTGCCTCTTCTCCTAAGGATATAATAGAAAAATATGTTAAATTAGCAGAGATGTTAAAATTAAAATTAGAAGCCATTGATATTTATAGCAATTCAATTTATAAAGCTTGTAAAAAGGTGAATTTAGCTGAAGGAATAGTGTCAATTGTAGATATAGGGGCAGTTGTTACCAATGTGACGGTGATTGATAACGGAAATTACATTTTTAGTAGGAGCATAGAGTTTGGTGGAAATAAAATTACACAAATAATTGCGAATGCCTTTAATATAGATTTTCAAGCAGCAGAAGAATATAAAAGGGCAAAAAAATTTATTGGAGAAGAAAACTATAAGGATATAGAAGATACTATACTTTTATCCTTTTCGGAAGTGTTTCAACAGCTAAGCAGAATATTTGATTTTTATTATGCCACATATCATAAAAATATACAAAAAATTATCATGTTAGGTGGTACTTCTAAACTTTTAGGATTGAGAGAATACGTGGAAGATTATTTTAGGATACCTACTTTTGTGACAGAAGCAGAAGATTATTTATACTTTTTACCTGTTTATGGATGCCTTTTAAGGGGGGAATAGGTTGAAGGATATAAACCTCATACCAGCTGAACTAAAGGAACAAAAAATGCGAAGAAAAAAACAAATATCCCGTCTTTTTTTTGTGTTTGTTTTAACCACCGTTATTTTTGCCTTAATAGCTTTTCCACTGGTATATATCAATAAATTGTATCAAGACTTAAAATACGCAGATAATGAATTAGGTAAATTTAAAGACATTTCTCAGTTGCAGCAAAATGTAAAAGATTTATCCGCTTATATAGAAAAGAAGAAAAGCTTAATAGAAAAATTGCAAAGCCAAAAGCTGGATGCGGTAAATATATTAGAAGATTTAGCCTCAAATATACCTGAAAAAGTATCTATTGATTCTTTGAAATATGAGAAAAATATTTTGGAAATAGATGGACAAGCACTTTCAGAATCTGATATAGCAGCTTTTATGCTTAACCTAAGAAGTATAAGTTATGTAGAAGATGTGAAAGTGATATCGGTGGATTTGACAGATAAAGGCCTTCTAAAATATGTTTTACAAGTAAAAATCAAGGTGGTATCATAGATGAAGCTTACAAGAAGAGAAAGAGTATTAATTTACTTTGCTGTCATACTCGGATTTTTTGCACTTTATTATCAATATTATTTAACTCCCAAAATTTTAGAAATACGAAATTTATCTATTGAATTAAAAAATAAAAGACAAATTTTAGAACAAGTAACTGCTTTAAACAATAAAAATTCAAGAGAAGGTTTAGACAAGCAACAAACTCAACTAAAGGAATTAAGCATGATTTTACCAGAAGAAAGGGATATAGAAATTTTTCTTTTTAATTTACAACAAATGGTCAATGATACAGGTGTAAAGACAAAAAGCTTAACTTTTGAAAACCAAGATCAAAGTCAAAAAGAAACTAGTAATGTGAAAAAAGAAGATTTTGTGACAATACCCGTAAATATTACTGTTTCAGGTAATTACGATGAGATTATAGCTTTTCTAAAGGAAATACAAAATTCTAAGAGACTTTGTAACATTCAAAGTTTCTCTATTGAAAAAGACCAAAATCAGCAAAACCTTCTTTTGACTCTACAGATTTTTATTTATTCAATGAAAGACAGTGGTGGTACTTCAATACCGATAGATTTTTTAAAAGGTAAAAGTAACCCTTTCAAGTCTCTGTATGATGATACCAGAAGTGAACAATCAAATAATGTAGACCAGCCTTCTGCTTCTCAATCTCCTTAAAATCTTCAGAATATAGATGTAAATAAAATAATAAATGATACTATAGAAAAAGTTTTGAAAGAGAAAATACCTTCATTGCCTTAGGGAGGAAATATTCATGAAAAACATCGTTTTAACGGGTTTTATGGCTACCGGGAAAACTACTGTTGGCAAAAAAGTAGCTACCACCATGTCCTTTGGTTTTATAGATACGGATAAAATGATTGAAAAAATGGCAAATATGACTGTTTCAGATATTTTTGAAAAATATGGAGAAAATTATTTTAGAAAATTAGAAAAAGCAGCGGTTAAAAAAGCAGCCCGATTAAAAAATTTTGTCATAGCTACAGGAGGGGGAGTTGTATTAAACCCCTCAAATATTGTACAATTAAGAAAAAATGGTGTAGTCATTTGCTTTGTAGCCAGGCCAGAAATTATATTGAGGAATATAGGAAAGAATAAAGACAGGCCTCTTCTTATGGTGGATAATCCAGAAGAGAAAATAAGACAGCTTCTAAAAGAAAGAGAGCCTTTTTATAGGTTTGCCGACTATACTATTGATGTATCCGATATGACAATAGATGAAGTAGCAGAGGAAGTTATAAAGGCTTACATTAGACTTAAGAAAGGATGAGAGGATTGGCTATAAAATTTGGACCATCTGGGAATTCTGATAGTTTCTACAAAGAAGGGCATAAATCTTCTTTAGAAATGCCTGAATGGCTCCATAACATGGGGCTTGATGCGTATGAATATTCTTTTTCAAGGGGAATAAAAATTAGCGAAAAGATGGCTAAGGAGCTTAAGGAAGGGGCACAAAAATTCAACATAACTATTACTGTTCATGCTCCTTATTACATAAACTTAGCTACTACGGATAAAACCAAAATGGAGAATTCCAAGAGATACTTAATAGATAGTTTAATTGCAGGAAAATGGATGGGGGCTAAAAGGGTAACTTTTCATCCTGGTTCGGGAGCAGAAGGGACGAGAAAAGAGGCTTTAGAGAGAGCAAAAAAACTTTTAAAGGAAATTTTAAAAGAGATAGAGGACAAAGGACTTACTGACATAACCCTATGTCCAGAGACAATGGGAAAGAAAAACCAATTGGGTACTTTAGAAGAAGTATTGGAGCTGTGCAATGTGGATAAGAGAATTATTCCCACTATAGACTTTGCCCATTTACATGCAAGAGATAATGGAAGGTTTAAGTCTATAGAAGATTATGCAGAGGTTTTGGATATTATTGAAAGGTATTTGGGAAAAGAAAGGGCGAAAAAGATACACGTCCATTTTAGTAGAATTGAATACACAGATCAGGGAGAAAAAAGGCATTGGACACTGAAAGACACTCAATACGGGCCAGAATTTGAGCCTTTGGCACAGCTTTTCTATGAAAGAAAGATGGAGCCTATTGTCATATGTGAATCGAGAGGAACTATGGCAGAAGATGCTTTAAAACTAAAAGAGATATATCTAAATATTGCAAAAAGGATGTCGAAAGTATGAGAATTGTAGTAAAAGTTGGTACAAGCACTTTGACATATGAAAATGGTAAATTGAATTTAGAAATAATGGAGAAGTTAGTAAGGCAAATTGCTAATTTATTAAACAGAGGAGAGGAAGTAGTATTAGTAACTTCTGGGGCAATTGGGGCGGGAATGGGAAAATTAAATTTAAAGGAAAAACCTAAAACCATCCCAGAAAAGCAATCCTTAGCGGCTATAGGGCAAGGGCTTTTAATTGAAATTTATGAAAAGTTTTTTAATGAATATGGCAAAATTACTGCGCAAGTTCTTTTGACTAAGGAAGATTTTAGCGATAGAAGAAGATATTTAAATGTCAGTTATACCTTGTCAAACCTGCTCAAATGGGGTGTTGTGCCAATAATAAATGAAAATGATACAGTAACTGTTGATGAAATTAAAATTGGAGACAATGACACTTTAGCGGCGCTGCTTGCTAGTTTAGTTGAGGCTGATATTTTAATAATTTTAACTGACATTGATGGGCTTTATGATAAAGACCCTCGAATTTATAAAGAGGCAAAAATTATAGAAGTCGTAGAAGAGTTTTCAGATGAATTGTTTAAAATTGCTGGTAGTGCTGGGACAAAAAGAGGAACTGGGGGAATGTATACAAAGATTCAGGCAGCAAAGATATGTTGGAATTCAGGAGTTAAGATGATTATAGCGAATGGGAAAATTGACAATGTATTAAATCGGATAGCAAATGGCGAAAAAATTGGCACTACATTTTTGCCTATGAAAAAGCCAATAAGTAGCAGGAAAGTTTGGATTGCTTTTAATGCGAAAGTGAGCGGAAGACTTTTTATTGATGAAGGAGCAGCGAAAGCTATTATAAAGCATGGGAAAAGTCTATTACCAAGTGGAGTTGTAAAAACTGAAGGAGATTATGATGTAGGAGACTGTGTTGCAGTAGTTGACCATCAAGAAAAAGAGATTGCCAGAGGACTTATTAATTATTCTTCAGAAGAAGTTGAAAAGATAAAAGGTTGTAAAACTCATAATATAGAAAAAATACTAGGTTATAAGTATTATGATGAAGTGATTCATAGGGATAATCTCGTAATACTTGAAAGAGGTGAGAAGTTTGGAAGTTGAAGTAAAGGCAAAACAGGCAAAAGCTGCGGCCAGAAGAATGGCTGTGTTAGATGAAAATACAAAGAATTTAGCTTTGAATCACATGGCAGATGCTTTAATAAAAGATATGGGAAAAATACTTGAGGCTAATAAAAAGGATGTTGTGGAGGCTGAAAAAAGGAATATAAAAGCTTCTCTTATTGATAGACTAAAACTTGATGAAAAAAGAGTCGAAGCTATGGCAAAAGGATTAAGAGAGATTTCTGCTCTTCCTGACCCTGTAGGAAGTATAGAAAAGATGTGGAAAAGACCAAATGGACTTCAAATTGGCAAAATGAGAGTGCCAATTGGAGTAATAGGTATAATTTATGAATCTCGCCCGAATGTGACAGCTGATGCGGCAGGCCTATGTTTGAAATCGGGAAATGCTGTGATTTTAAGGGGAGGAAGTGATGCGATCAATTCCAATATAGCAATTTCTTCTATTCTTGCTGAAGCTGCCTATGAGGCTGGTATTCCTGAAGGGGCAATACAGCTTATAGAAAATACTGATAGAGAAGAAGTAAACCGTATGATGAAGTTAAACGGTCTAATTGACCTCATTATTCCTCGAGGTGGAGCCAGTCTTATAAAAAATGTCATTGAAAATTCTACAGTGCCTGTAATAGAGACAGGAGTAGGCAATTGTCATATTTTTGTTGATGAAACAGCTAAGTTTAATATAGCAAAAGACATCATTGTGAATGCAAAAGTTCAAAGGCCAGGGGTATGTAATGCAGTAGAGACAGTTTTAGTTCACAAATCTATTGCAAAAGAGTTTTTGCCTTTAATGGTAGAAGAATTGACTTCTTTGGGAGTAGAAATAAGAGGGTGTCAAATTACAAAAGAAATATGTCCTCAAGTTAAAGAGGCTACAGATAAGGATTGGGAAACGGAATATTTAGACCTTATACTGGCTGTAAAAGTTGTAGATGGCATAGAAGAAGCCTTAGATCATATTTCAAAGTATTCCACAGGCCATTCTGAAAGCATTATTACAGAAAATTATGAAAATGCCATGATGTTTTTAAAATCTGTAGATTCGGCTGCTGTGTATGTAAATGCTTCTACTCGCTTTACAGATGGAGGAGAATTTGGTTTTGGGGCAGAGATAGGAATAAGTACACAAAAAATGCATGCGAGAGGGCCAATGGGACTTGAGGAGCTTACCACCTACAAATATGTAATTTTAGGTAGTGGACAAATAAGGAAATAAGGTGTATTATAGTAAAGTGAGGTGAGATTATGAAAAGAGTTTTGATAATTCATGGCCCTAATGTAAATCTGACAGGTAAAAGAGAAAAAGAGGTATATGGAGATATAAATTACGAAGAAATAAATAATCTGATAAAAAGAGAGGCTGCAAAATTAGATATAGCTGTCAAGATTCAGCAATCTAATAGTGAAGGAGAAATAATTAATCTTATTCATTCTGCAGAAAACAATTTCGATGCTATAATTATAAATCCTGCAGCTTACACTCATTACAGTTTAGCTATTATGGATGCTATTGCAGCTGTGTCAGTTCCAGTAATAGAAGTTCATATTTCAAATATTTTTGGAAGGGAGGATTACAGAAAGACCTCTGTTACTGCATCTAAATGCAAAGGTGTGATAACGGGGTTTGGACCTTATAGTTATGTCCTTGCCCTCAATGCAGTTAAGCTTTTAGAGGATTCAATTGGGGGGTAAATTCATGAATAAAAGATTACAAAATTTGAGAAATTTGATGAAGAAAAGAGATATAGAGGCTTTTGTGATTTACAAATTTGTCAATGTTACATATATTACTGGCTTTACTGGAGATGACAGCGTAGCTCTTGTGACCCACGATAAAGCTATTTTTATTACAGATGGAAGATATACTGAGCAAGCTCAAAAGGAAGTTAAAGATTTTGAAGTTATCGAGCACAAAACTGGCATAAAAGAAGTTTTAAAAGAATACATTAAAACATTGGGGATAAAAAAATTAGCCTTTGAAGAAAGTATTTCTTATGGACAGTATAGGGAATTAAAAGAGTTTTTAGAGATTGAGCTAATACCACAGGCTAATTTGGTAGAGACTTTGAGAATGGTAAAAGATGAGGAAGAAATAGAAAACATAAAAAAAGCACAAAATATTACTGATAAGGCTTTTGAGTATTTGTTAAATTTCATTAAAGTAGGAATGACAGAAAAAGAAGTAGCATTAGAATTAGAGTATTTTATGAAGAAACAAGGAGCAGAAGACCTATCTTTTGATACGATTGTAGCATCAGGTAAAAGGTCCTCTCTCCCTCATGGAAAAGCCTCTGAAAAAGTGATAGAAAAAGGTGATTTTGTCACAATAGATTTTGGATGTAAAGTAAATGGTTATTGTTCTGATATGACAAGAACGATAGTGATGGGAAAAGCTAATGAAAAGCAAAAAGAGATATATAACATAGTTTTAGAAGCACAGCAAAAAGCGATAGCTAATTTAAAGGCAGGACTTACCTCAAAAGAGGCGGATTTGTTAGCAAGGTTTGTCATTGAAGAAAAAGGTTATGGTAAGTATTTTAGTCACTCTTTAGGACATGGAGTAGGGCTTGAAGTTCATGAGGCGCCAAGCTTGTCTTTCAAAAAAGAAGAAATTTTAAAAGAAGGAGCAATTGTTACTGTAGAACCAGGTATATATATTCCCGATTTTGGTGGCGTAAGAATCGAAGATATGGTATTATTAAAAGAAGATGGTGTTATAAATTTAACTAAATCATCGAAATATTTAATTGAATTAAACTAAAGCGATGGAGGGATTTTTTTGATAGCAGCAGGTGATTTCAGAAAAGGAGTAACTATTGAGGTTGACGGACAGGTTTTTACAGTTGTGGATTTTATGCATGTTAAGCCAGGAAAAGGTGCAGCTTTCGTGAGGACAAAACTTAAAAATGTGATGACAGGGGCTGTAATAGAGAAAACTTTCAGCCCAACAGAAAAGTTTGAGGAAGCAGTTATAGAAAGAAGAGAAATGCAGTATTTGTACAATGATGGAGAACTTTATTATTTTATGGACACAGAAACTTATGAGCAAATTCCTTTAAATTATGATAAAGTTGAGGACGCAATTAAATACATAAAGGAAAATATGGTTGTTACAGTAAAGTTCTATAAAGGCGAAGCCTTTTCTGTTGAGCCTCCTACTTTTGTTGAGCTGGAAGTTGTAGAAACAGAGCCTGGATTTAGAGGAGATACTGCAACGGGTGGTTCCAAACCGGCAACTGTAGAAACTGGTGCTGTCATCCAAGTCCCATTGTTTATAAACGTTGGAGACAAAATAAGAATTGACACTCGAACCGGAGAATATTTAGAGAGGGTATAAACGCAGCAATTTGTCAAATACTATTTTGTAAAGGAGGGTATGTGGAATATGGAATACTTAAATGAAAGGGTTTCCTACTTAAGAGGGTTAGCAGACGGCTTAGGGATAGATGACAGCACAAAAGAAGGTAAAATAATTTTGGCAATTTTAGATACTTTAGAGGATTTTGCAGATGCTATAAATGAGCTGGAAGCTTCCCATTCCGAATTAGATGATTATGTGGGAGAAATAGATGAAGACCTTTCTGAAATTGAAAACCACATATATGGCGATGAGGACTATGAGGATGAGGATGACGACTATGACTATGATTATGACGATGATGAGGAATATGAGGATGAAGACGAGGATTATGAAGAGTATGTAGAGGTAGAATGTCCTAATTGCCATATGTTGATGAGTGTGGAAGAAGAACTTCTAGAAGATGAAGATGCTGAGTTGGTATGTCCTCATTGCAATGAAACCCTAAAAGTAAAAAATTTGAAAATTGTAGATGATGATGAAGATTAATAAAAAAAAGCCCACTAACTAAAAGTTAGTGGGCTTTTTTTTATTCATAAATATTTAGCCTTATAAATATAATTTTACAAGGGGAGGGACAGGTATATGAACACAAGAAAAAATTTTGAGGAAGTACTTTATGCTCTTCCTCCGTCAGTAAGAGAGGTAATTACAAAAATTCCTGATGACCTGTTGCAAGAAGTAGAAGAAATACGTCTTAGAGTAAATAGACCTCTCACAGTTTATTTAAAAAAAGAAGAAAAGTTTGTGTCAAAAGAAGGGACTATTTCTTTTTCACCTTCTTTGGCCTATATTGTTACTTCTGAAGATTGTGAAAAAGCTCTTCAATTAATATCTAAATCTTCTCTTTATGCTTTTGAAGAAGAAATAAGAAATGGATATATTACTTTAAAAGGTGGTTACAGAGTAGGTATAGTTGGAAAATGTGTGTTAGAAAATGGTTATATAAAGACTTTAAAGAATATTTCTGGATACAATTATCGAATATCAAAAGAGATAATAGGAGTGGCAGAGGAAATATTAAAATATTTAATTACTCCTTCTAACGGTGTACATAACATTTTAATAATATCACCTCCTCAATGTGGCAAAACAACTCTCTTAAGAGATATTACAAGATGGATAAGTAATGGAATAGATTTTTTGGGATTTAAAGGTAAAAAAGTAGGCGTAGTAGATGAGAGGTCAGAAATTGCCGGCTGTTACAATGGTATACCTCAAATGGATGTGGGACTTAGGACTGATGTGTTAGATGGATGTCCTAAGGCTTATGGCATGATAATGCTTATAAGGTCTATGTCTCCAGAAGTAGTAGTGACAGATGAGATAGGTAAAAAAGAGGATATAGAAGCGATTCATGAAGTGCTGAATACTGGTGTTAAGATTATAACTACAGTTCATGCAAATGACATTGAAGACCTTATGAAAAAACCTGTTTTAAAAGACGTTATTTCTTTAAGATATTTTGAACGTTATGTAATTTTAAGCAATCGTTTAGGGGCAGGTACAGTAGAAAAAATATTAGATGAGAATTTTAATACTTTGTTTAAAGGGCCATATAGGAGAGGAAGGACTGAAAAATGAAATTACTTGGAATAGTTTTAGTTATTTTTTCTACCAGTAGTTTAGGGTATTTGTTTGCTTTGAAATATAAAATGAGGCGTTGGATACTTAAAAGCATGATATCTTCATTAAATCTTTTTAAAATAGAAATCACATATTCAAAAGCTCCTTTAGGAGAAATACTCATGGCAATTTCTCGCTCTTCAGATAAAAGTATAAAATTTGTTTTTTCTAAGACAGGAATGATATTATCACAAAATGAGGGTTATACTGCAGGAGAAGCTTGGGAGATAGCTTTAAATGAATGGGACAATGGCTATCTTAAAAAAGAAGATGTAGAAATTTTGAGGTCTTTTGGGTATGGACTTGGCAATTCTGACGTATACAATCAAGAAAAAAATTTTGATTTAGCCATTGAGCTTTTAAAAAGGCAACTTAGTAACGCAGAAGAAGAGAGTAAAAAGAACGAAAAGCTGTACAAAAATATTGGAGTTTTGGCAGGACTGGCGATAATCATATTGTTTTTATAGAGGAGGATTATAATGAACATAGATATAATTTTTAAAATTGCGGCAATTGGCATTCTGGTAACAGTATTAAATCAAGTATTAATCCGTTCAGGGCGAGAAGAACAAGCAATGATGGTGACACTGGCAGGAATAGTAGTGGTTTTGATGATGGTGATAAATATGATAAACAATTTGTTTAATGCAGTAAAAACAATATTTCAACTTTATTAGGTGATAGAATGGAAATATTTCAAATTGTTATTTTAGGAATAGTGGTTTTGATTATTTTGACAGTTCTAAAAGAAACAAATCCTGAAATGGCAATAATTTTAAGTTTGGTAGCCGGAGTCATCATCTTTATGATGATTCTTCCAAAACTCAGCGCAATTGTAGAAGTCTTGAATACTCTTGCTAGAAAAAGTGGACTTGACAATATTTATTTTATGACAACTTTAAAAATCATTGGTATAGCTTATATAACGGAATTTGGAGTTCAGCTATGTCTCGACGCAAATGAGAAAAATTTGGCTTCCAAAATAGAGATAGCAGGAAAGGTAATCATAATTTTTTTATCAATACCTATAATTGTTGCATTAATGGAAACAATTCTTTCAATAATGCCGTGAGGTGTAAAAGATTGAAAAAGGTACTTTTTATAATTCTAATGATTATGACTTTATTAACAACTGCCAAAGCGGATACGGGACAACAAGATATAGAAAACCAATTGAAAGACATTGATACTTATCAGATTGACCGCTTTGTAAAAGAAGCTAATCAAAAAAATGGCAATATACTTCCTTACGTTGATATAAAGACTTATATAGGAGATATGATATCAGGAAAACAATCTTTTGATATAAAGGAAATTTTTAAAAATTTACTAAAATTGTTTTTTAAAGAGTTATATTCCTCTGTAAGACTTTTAACACAACTTTTAATTTTGGCTGTAATTGGCGGCATATTAATGAATTTACACGGTTCCTTTGAAAATGAAAATATAAGTGAGATTGCTTTTTTAGCGGTTTATATAGTTTTTATCGTAATAGCGGTTAAAAGCTTCACAGAAGCTTTAGGAATTGGCAAAGATGCAATTGACAGCATGGTTAATTTTATGCAATCGATGCTACCTGTACTTATAACTTTACTCGTCTCAGTAGGTGCTTTTACCTCTGCAGCGTTTTTTCACCCTGTTGTCATTGTGACAGTTGAGTTTATAGCCCATCTAATGAGGGATTTTATATTGCCTATTATTTTACTTATGACAGCTGTAAAAATTGTAGGAAATATTTCTGAAAAGTTTAGCTTGAATAAAATGGGGGATTTTTTTAAGACTTTGTCTACAGCTTCTATTTCAATTTTATTGAGTATTTTTTTAGGAGTAGTAACTATACAAGGTTTATCTTCTTCAATGGCAGATGGGGTAATATCGAGAACGGCAAAATATACAGTTGGTGCTTTTTTGCCATTGGTAGGAGGGCTTTTATCTGATAGTGTCGATGCAGTTATAGGGGCATCATTATTGATAAAAGGAGCAGTAGGCACTTATGGGCTTATAGCAATTGTGATAATTTCTGCAGTACCTTTAATAAAGCTTTTTTCTCTCATAATCATTTATCGCTTTGCAGCAGCAGTGATTGAACCAATCTCAGACAAAAGGATAGTAAATTGCCTTTCAGATGTGGCAACTTCTTTAACTTATGTTTTTGGAGTATTGGCTTCTGTTACTGTGATGATGTTCTTTACAATAACAGCTATTATAGGGACAGCTAATATTGCCACTATGCTAAGGTAGGTGAAACAATGGAGTTTTTAAAAGACTGGATAACACAGATAATTTATATTGCAATCCTTTCGATAGTTTTAGAACTTTTAGTTCCTTCCTCCAGTTTAAAAAAATATGCTAAAGTTGCGATAGGGTTTGTAATCATGATTACTATCTTAAATCCCTTGATAAATTTTTTAAAAGGAGGAGCAAATATAGAAGCCTACGTATTTAAAAATGATTACTTTTTAAAAAACATAAATATGGAGCAAATCTCAAAAGAAGCAGAAAAGCAGAGGGATAATTTAATTGTGGCAGAATATAAAAAAAGGCTGATTGAACAGATTAAAGAAAAGCTTTTAAATCTGTATGAAATTGAGGGAGTGGGAGTAGATGTTTCTTTTATAGAAGACCTAAATGACAAAGAGTTTGGAAAAATTAAAGAAATAACTTTATCTTTTAGAAATGCTAGAACGGTTTCTCAAGATTCAGAAAAAATAGCAAAACCGACAGAAGATAAAAAATTTAACTATGAAGAGATTAAAAAAACAATAAGTGCATTCTATAATGTACCTTTAAAGAATATAACTATAAAAGAGGAATAAATTGAAGGGAGGTACTTGAGTGGATTTTGATAAACTTAAAGATAAACTTTTAAAAGATAATAAAAAGTTGGTTGAGAATTTGACTGTTATCTTTTTAATAGGTTTAATTTTGTTAATAGGTGCGAGTGCTCTTTCAAAACCTCGCCCTTCAAATAACAACGATAACAAAGAATTGGTATTAGCTCAAAAAGAAAGTAGTAGTGAAGATTATGCTCAAAAATTAGAAAAGGATTTAAAAAATATATTGTCAAAAATTGAAGGGGTGGGAAATGTTGAGGTCCTCATAACACTAAATTCAGATGAAGAGGTAGTAGCGGCAATGGATGTAGTAGAATCCAGTACTACTACAAATGAAAAAGATAGTAGTGGAGGAATACGAGAAACCATTCAAACAGAATCAAACAACAGAGTAGTTACCTCTCAAAATACCTCTGGGCAAAATGCTCCTATTGTATTAAAAAGAATAATGCCAGAAATAAGGGGAGTGATTGTAGTTGCTGATGGAGCAAAAGATCCAAGATTAAGATACGAACTTTCTTCGGCAGTTCAAACTGCTTTGGGGATTCCTGCCTATAAAGTAAAGGTAATATCTTCAAAATAAAAGTGGGGAGGAGTTTTTATGGTCTATATGGGAAAAAAGCTTGTGGCGATTATATCCCTTGTCTTGCTAATTGCTATTGCTTTTGTTTTAAACTATGGGTATACCAATAAAAAAGAAGAAGCTGCTAAAAATGAGTACAGTCAGAATTCGCAAGTTATTCAAACAAGTACTTCTTCTGCAAAGGAAACTAGTACAGAAAAAGATAAAGTTTTCACTGGAATATTTACCATTTATAGAGAAGAAAGAGAAATAAATAGGAGCAGAAGTATTGATGCTTTAAAAGAAATAGTAGAAAATAAAAATACCAGTGAAGCGACAAGAGACGAAGCTCAAAGGCAAATAATAAAACTTACAGAAATAACAAATCAAGAGATGATAATAGAAAATTTGATAAAAGCTAAAGGGTTTCAAGATGCAGTTGTGATGATAGATAATGGTATAGTAAATGTAATTGTACAGACAGATAAACTGTCAGAAGAAGAAGTGGCACAAATTGTAGATATTGTCTCCAGACAAACAGGAGTTTCATTAGATAATATAAAAATTATGACGAGACTGGAATAAGAAAACTTAATTGTTTTTGTATCTACAATTATGATATAATTTATTTGACAAATATTTATTTTCTCTAAAAATTTTTGCTTTTTAAGGGGGTGAAAGAATCAATGGAAGAAAATTTAAATGCAAATAAAAATCAAGAGCTAGGAACTATTAAAATCTCTGAAGAAGTAGTTAGTGTAATCGCAGGCTTGGCGGCAACGGAAGTACCTGGAGTAGCTGGAATGAGTGGGGGAGTTGTAAGCGGCATTTCTGAAATGTTAGGAAGAAAGAATCTAGGTAAGGGCGTAAAGGTAGAAGTAGGAGAAAAAGAAGTATCAATAGATTTGTATTTAATTGTGGATTATGGTGTTAGAATTCCTGAAGTAGCTTGGAATGTACAAGAAAATGTTAAAAATGCTGTAGAAAATATGACAGGATTAAAAGTTGTTGAAGTTAATATTCACGTTCAAGGGGTAAATATGGATAAGGAAAATAAAAAGCAAGAGCAACAAGTTAAAGAAGAGGAAAATTAAAACATCTACTTAAACTAACCCTCTGTTAGACAGAGGGTTAGTTTAAGTAGAGTTATGGTACAATATATGTAAGAGGTAAAATTCAAGGAGTTGGGACAATGAACAGAACAGAAGCTAGGGAATGGGTTGTAAAAATGCTTTATCAATACGACGTTTCAAGGTTACCTATAAGCAAAATACTTGAAAATTTTTATAAAGAAAAGGACCCAGGCGAGCAAAAAGAGTATATAGAAAATACCGTAATAGGGGCTATTGAACATTTAGAAGAAATTGATAAGGAAATAGAAAGATACTCTCAAAATTGGGCTCTTAACCGCATGCCAAAAATAGATTTGGCTATTTTAAGGTGCAGCATTTATGAGATGCAATACGGGAATATTCCTGTAAATATTTCTATAAACGAAGCAGTAGAAATAGCCAAAAAATACAGCACAGAAGATTCTCCTGCTTTTATAAACGGTTTGTTGGGAGCATTTGTAAGGGATGAAGGATTGGAGGAAGGTGAATCAAATGATAATTGATGGTAAGGAGATTTCTAAAAAGATAAGAGAAGAGGTAAAAAGAGAGATAAAGAAGTTTGGCTACAAGCCCAAATTAGCGATATTGATGGCGGGAGATGATGAGTCTTCAAAGGTTTACGCAAACTCTAAAGTTAAAGCCTGTGAAAATGTGGGGATTGAAGCTAAAATCTATTATTTTTCAGAAAGTGAAGAGTCAAAATTTTTTGACACCTTAAAGTTTTTAAATGAAGATAAAAATACTCACGGCATAATGATAGAAATGCCCCTTCCTAAAAACTTTAATGCTGAGTTGGTCTACGATACTATAAACCCTTATAAAGACGTTGATTGCATATCTAATTATAATATGGGAAGGCTATTTGCAGGGAAACCACTTTTTGTACCTTGTACTCCTAAAGCAATTTTACATATACTGGAAGGTATTAATACTCAATTTGAGGGAAAACATGCTGTTGTAATAGGAAGAAGTAATATCTTAGGAAAACCTGTAGCTAAGCTTTTATTAGACAAAAATTGTACGGTTACTGTGTGCCATTCAAAAACAAAAGACTTGGCTTATTATACTAGACAAGCGGATATTTTAGTGTTAGCGGCTGGTAAGATGAATTTGGTCAAGGGAGATATGGTTAAGGAGGGAGCAATACTTATAGATGCGGGTATAAACGTTTACCAAGATAATATATATGGAGATGCAGACTTTGAAAGTGTAAAAGACCTGTGTTCTTACGTAACACCAGTTCCAGGAGGAGTTGGACCTGTGACGACAGCTATGATACTTAAAAATACCCTGGAGGCTTTTAAATATGCAGTTAAAGGCGCTTGAAGTCAGAGAAATTACAGACTATATCAAAAAAATGATGGATAATGATATAATTTTGAGAAATGTGCGGGTTAAAGGAGAAATTTCTAATTTGAAATATCATAGCACAGGAATATATTTTACTTTGAAAGATGAAATAGCCTCTTTAAAATGTGTGATGTTTAATGAATATGGAAAGCTTTTAAATTTTACTTTGCAAGATGGTATGTCAGTGATTGTGACAGGTAGAATATCTGTATATGAAAGAAATGGAACTTATCAACTGTACGCTCAAAGTATACAGTCGGATGGAATTGGAGCTTTATACTTTGCTTTTAATAAACTTAAAGAGAAACTGCAAAAAGAAGGACTTTTTGATTCTGATAAAAAGAAACCTATCCCTAAACATCCTAAAAAAATTGCTGTGGTGACTTCTCCAACAGGGGCTGTAATACGAGATATAATAACAATTTCGAGAAGGAGAAATCCAACAGTAGACATTTTAGTGGTTCCTGTTTTGGTGCAAGGAAGCTCAGCCGCCGATGAAATATGTAATGCTCTTCGAATTTTGAACAAAAGGGAAGACATTGATGTAATTATTTTAGCAAGGGGTGGAGGTTCTTTAGAAGAAATTTGGCCTTTCAATGAAGAAAAAGTGGCAAGATGTATTTATGCATCTCGCATACCAGTTGTTTCTGCTGTAGGCCATGAGACAGACTTTACTATTTCTGATTTTGTGGCGGATTTGAGAGCTCCTACCCCTTCTGCAGCTGCTGAAATTGTAGTACCAGACATAAAAGTTTACCAAAGAGAATTGTTTTTATTAAAAACGAAATTATTAACCTTGATGACTGCTGAATTAAATCGCAAGAAAAAAGAATTTGAAGGGCTTAAAAGGGCTTTGTATCTTAATAGCCCCACTAAGAAAAGTGAAATTTTAAGGCATAAAGTTGAAAATTTAACAGCCTCTTTATACAATGAAATGCTTTCTATATACCAGCATAAAAGAAATGATTTTTTAATTTTAGCAGAAAAGTTGAATTCTTTAAGTCCTTTAAAAGTACTTACAAGAGGTTATACAATTGTTTTAGATAAGCAAGAAAAAGTTATTTCTTCTGTGAGAGATATAAAACCTTATGATGAAATAAAAATCTTATTTAAAGATGGCAAAGCTAAAGCGATTGTACAAGAGGTGAAAGAGAATGAATGAGGAATTGACTTTTGAAGAAGAAATGATGAGATTAGAAGAAATTGTAAATACACTAGAAAAAGGAAATTTAATGTTGGAAGAGTCTTTTAACTTGTTTAAAGAAGGTGTTGAAATTTCTAAAAGATTAGAAAAAAGGTTAAGTGAGGTTGAAGGAAAGATAACCCTTCTCATCAACGAAAATGAAGAAATTGATTTTAAAGAGGAGGAAAAGGATGTTTAAAGAAAAGTTAAGAGAAAAACAACAGCTTGTTGAGAAAGAACTACACAGAATACTTGATATAGAAGAAAAACCAGAGATAATTTATGAAGCAATGAGATATAGTGTGTTTGCGGGAGGGAAAAGGTTAAGACCAGTTTTATGTCTTTCTTCTTGTGAGCTTTTAGGAGGAGATATAAAAAAAGCTCTTCCTGTAGCTTGTGCGATTGAACTTATTCATACTTATTCTCTGATTCACGATGACCTTCCAGCAATGGATAATGATGATTTAAGAAGAGGAAAGCCCACGAATCACAAAGTTTATGGGGAAGCTATAGCAATTTTAGCTGGCGATGGGCTTTTAAATTTAGGGTATGAAGTGTTAGTAAGACATGCTTTAGAACATCCTGAAGATTATGAAAGAATATTGAAAGCTACCAATGAAATTGCGACAGCCTCAGGATGTAAAGGAATTATTGGTGGGCAAGTTGTAGATATACTATCCCAGAATACGGAGCTTACTTATGAAGAATTAAAATTTATGCATGAACACAAGACAGGAGCTTTGATAGAAGCCTCTGTTTGCGCAGGAGCTTACATCGCTGGTGCTACAGAAGAAGAGATTCATGCCTTAAGGGAATATGCACGCTTAATAGGTTTTGCTTTTCAAATAAAAGATGATATATTGGATGTAATAGGAGAAGAGGAAAAATTGGGTAAAAAAGTAGGTAGTGATAAAGAAAAAGGCAAGTTTACTTTTGTCAATATTTTTGGATTAGAAAAATCTCAAGAGATGGTTGTAGAGCTTACACAGAATGCTATAAAGATTTTAGATAGGTTTGGAGAAAAAGCAGAGTTTTTAAAAGAGCTTTCCAATTATTTGATTGAAAGAGTAAACTAAAGCTTAAGGGAGTATTGACAATGCTTTTTGAAAGAAATGAGTTTTTTGACAGTTAAATGACTGTAGCAACCTTCTACAGACTTTGTAGAGGTTTGATATTGTCATTTTTATTATGTTATAATTAATATACCTTGAAAAGAAAGGCAAAGTGGTGCAGTATCCTAGTCAGAGGCGCTAATCCCGAAGACGGGCCTAAAAATCCGTCAAGGGCACATCGATGAAGTTCCTGGTGCTGGCTTTCAACGCCCAGTTGGGGGCTGGTGCTGGGAGTTAAGGAGGGGGGGCGATCCACAATGGCATGTGGGCGTTGACCCTTCCTCCGCGGAGACCTACTTGCGTGGCTTTTACAGGCTACGGGGTAGGATGAACCTGTCTCGCGGCCATAAAGCTGCGGACAGTGTAGCCTGCCTTGAGTGATTCGGGTGGATATCAGTTGTAAGCCATAATTCAAAGAGCTCTTGAATTACTGGCTATTGCTGATGAAACCCGAATTGCAAAAGAGGATAGGGGTTAGTCCCTCTGTTGAGGAAAACTCCTAGGCTGCGCCTTGCCGGGCGGCATATTGGGGATTACGGTGCGGACTAAGTGGTAGTCCAGTCTTACCTTTGGCGACAAGGTAAAAGCGGGCTTAAAGGGGAACCGCTGAACGGCGACGTTCAGTGCACGCTTGGGAAATCCTACTGGACCTAAGCCGCAAAGTTTACCCAATATGCTACCACTTTGCCTTTATACATGTAGGAGGTCTTTTTTTTATTATGAAAAATAAAAACATAAATACGAATTATAAGTGGATTTTACATATAACTATTATAACCTTTTTTCTTGCCACTATATTAAATTTTTTTTCTGATGTTGCATTAAAAGAGAGCAATCTCCTTGTAGCCTTTTGTATTCTTGGTTTTATAGTGTTAATTGGTATAATTTTTGATATAATAGGTACAGCAATAATTTCAGGCAGAGAAGAACCTTTTCATGCAATGGCGGCTAAAAAAGTATTTGGAGCAAAGGAAGCCATAAAACTTCTTAGAAATGCTAATATTGTGGCTAATTTTTGTAATGACGTAGTAGGAGATATTTCTGGAATTGTTTCTGGTGCTGCCCTGATGGCAATAATTGTAAAATTAGCTTTTGAGGGGCCCAAAGGTTCTATTTATACTGCGATTTTAGGAGGTTTATTATCTGCCATTACAATTGGAGGAAAAGCTATTGGTAAAAATATAGGTATAGCTAAAAGACAGTCTATTGTTTATGCGGTTGCTGTGATGCTGGCTTGGATAGAAAAAAACACGGGTATAAAGATTTTGCCAGATTATAAGAATAATAATAAGAATAATAAAAGGAAGAAAAGAAAGTGAGGGTATTTAAATGCTGGAACAAATTGATAGCCCTTATGACTTGAAAAAATTAGACAAAAAGGACTTTCCGCTGATTTGTGAAGAAATACGCCAGTTTTTAATAGAAAAAGTGTCTAAAACAGGTGGGCATTTAGCATCAAACCTTGGAATCGTTGAACTTACAATTGCACTTCATTATGTTTTTAATTCGCCAGTTGACAAAATAATCTGGGATGTAGGACATCAGTGTTATGTACATAAAATGCTTACAGGTAGGAAAGACCAGTTTGATACTTTGAGGAAATTCAATGGCCTTTCTGGTTATACTAAAAGAACGGAAAGTGTGCATGATATATTTGGAGCAGGACACAGTAGTACCTCTATATCTGCAGCATTGGGCATTGCCAAGGCAAGAGATTTAAAGGGCGAGAAATATTCTGTTGTAGCGGTAATTGGGGATGGAGCTTTAACTGGTGGCATGGCTTTTGAAGCATTAAATAATGCAGGAATGTCTAAAACAGATTTGATTGTCGTGCTAAATCACAATGAGATGTCTATTTCGGAAAACGTAGGTAGTTTATCTTTGTATTTAAGTAAACTTAGAACTGACCTTACTTATAATAAATTAAAACAAGAGGTTGATAATTTACTCAATATTGTACCTCCAATAGGGAAAAGCCTTCATAAATATATCGAAAGGATAAAAGATTCTGTAAAACAGTTAGTAGTGCCAGGAATGTTTTTTGAAGAGATGGGTTTTACATATTTAGGACCTATTGACGGACATGACGTTGGTAGCCTTATAGAGGTTTTAGAAAGAGCGAAGAAAATAAAAGGACCTATTTTAGTACATGTTATCACAAAAAAAGGCAAAGGTTACAAATTTGCAGAAAAATTTCCTGATAAATTTCATTCTGCAGCTCCTTTTGACATACAAACAGGTAAGTTTGTAAATGAGGGGCAGGCGACTTATTCTGATGTATTTGGGAAGACTCTTACTGAAATGGCCTTGCAAGATGACAAAATTGTTGCAATAACTGCTGCCATGCCAGAGGGAACAGGGCTTATTCATTTTGCAAAATTGATTCCTGAAAGATTTTTTGATGTAGGAATAGCAGAGCAGCATGCTACTACCTTTGCAGCAGGAATGGCAGTACAAGGATACAAACCTTATTTTGCAGTGTATTCTACCTTTTTACAAAGAGCTTATGACCAGCTTATACACGATGTATGTATACAAAAATTACCTGTTGTTTTTGCAATTGATAGAGCAGGAATTGTAGGAGAGGATGGAGAAACCCATCAAGGAGTTTTTGATTTGTCTTATTTAAGGCCAATTCCTAATATAACGATTATGTCTCCAAAAGACGCAAATGAATTAGTTGAAATGGTTAAATTATCAAGAAATCTTGAGTTCCCTGTTGCCATAAGGTATCCAAGAGGAAAAGCAGGAGAATTCGATATTACAAGAGAATGCAGTATAGAGTTTGGAAAGGCAGAGTTAGTTACTGAAGGAAAAGAAATAGCAATTTTTGCATTAGGAAGAATGGTAGGAAAGGTGTTAGAAGCAAAGGAAATTTTAAAAGTTTCTGATTTGCAACCCTTTATTGTCAATTTGAGATTTGTTAAACCTTTAGATGAAGAGCTGATTTTGGATATCTCAAACAAAGTTAAATTTATTGTTACAGTGGAAGACAATGTCATAGCTGGTGGTGTTGGAAGCGCTATACTCGAGCTTTTAAATTCTAATGGAATATATAAGCCAGTTTTGCGTTTGGGGTTTCCCGATAAATTTATTGAACACGGAGATGTGGAAAACTTGTTTAAAAAATACAATTTAGATGCTGAGTCTATCGCAAATACTATACTACAAAAATATAAGGAAATGAGGTAAATATGGCTTCAAAAAAAGAAAGATTGGATGTTTTGCTTGTTCAAAAAGGTTTTTTCTCCTCAAGAGAAAAAGCAAAAGCTTCTATTATGGCAGGAGAAGTATATGTTGATGGCAAGAAAATTGAAAAAGCTGGAGAGTTTGTCAACATAGATTCTTCAATTGAAGTAAAAACTAATTCTTTACCTTATGTAAGTAGAGGTGGGCTAAAGTTACAAAAAGCGATAGAAACGTTTAATATTAATGTGACTGGCAAGATTGCCTTAGACATTGGAGCTTCTACAGGAGGTTTTACTGATTGCCTTTTAAAACATGGTGTTTTGAAAGTATATGCTGTAGATGTAGGATACGGGCAATTGGATTGGAGTTTAAGAAATGACCCTCGGGTCATAAACATGGAAAAAACTAATATAAGATTTTTAGAAACATTGCCTGAAACAGTGGACATGGTGACAATAGACGTTTCTTTTATTTCACTTGAACTTGTTATACCTTCTGCAGATAAATTTTTAAAACCAGAGGGAGATTTGATAGCTTTAATAAAACCTCAATTTGAAGCAGGAAGAGAGAAAGTAGGTAAAAAAGGCGTGGTGAGAGACCCGGCTGTTCATAGGGAAGTGATTGAAAAAATTGTGACTTTGTTTCAAAAGTTTAACTACGGTATAATAGGTATTACCTATTCTCCTATAAAAGGGGCAGAAGGCAATATAGAGTATTTAATCTATAGCAAAAAGTGGATCGAAAATCAACACAATATTGATATTACAAAAATTGTAGAAGAGGCATTTAAAAATTTGAACAAATAAAATATTAGCAGGAAAATTTGTTTTTTTGTAGAATATGATAAATGTGGTGAGATTGTAATGAAAAAAGTCGGAGTAATTCCAAATATCAATAAAGATAAAGACTTAGAAGTGACAAAATCTGTAGTAAAATGGCTATTGGAACATGATTCTGAACCATATCTTAATGAAATAGTTGCCTCTAAAATGGGTTATGATGAATATGGTAAAAAATCCACAGATATATATAGTAAATCTGATTTCATAATTGCTTTAGGTGGAGATGGTACTATTTTAAATGTTGCAAGGCTTTGTGCACCTTTTGGGACGCCTATTTTTGCTGTGAATTTAGGTCATCTTGGATTTCTTACAGAAGTAGATATGAATGAGGTGTTTGTTTCTTTAGATAAAATATATAAAGGAGAATATACAGTAGAAAAAAGGATGATGCTAGAGGCAAATGTAGTTAAAAATGATATGGAGATTATTAATTTTAGAGCTTTGAATGACATTGTCATTACAAGAGGAGCTTTTTCAAGAATGGCTCGTATAAATGCCTATGTCAATAATAATTATGTAGATACTTATTTAGCAGATGGAGTAATAATTGCAACTCCTACTGGTTCAACTGCTTATTCACTTTCAGCAGGAGGACCTATTGTATATCCTACAGTAGAAGTTATAATAATAACACCTATCTGTCCTCATACTTTATATTCGAGGTCTATAATAGTTTCACCAGATGATGTAATTAGGTTGGAAATAAGCGAAGAAAATCAAGATTTAATGATAACAACAGATGGGCAACAGGGATATAAACTTGATTATAGAGACATAATTTACATTAAAAAGAGCAATGAATATACCAATCTCATAAGAGTAAAAAATACCAATTTTTTTGACTTGTTGAGGGACAAACTTACAGAAAGATAAAAAGTAAAAAGAGGTGAAGACTAATATGATGAAAATAGCTCGACACGCTAAAATTCTTGAAATAATCTCTGAAAAAGAAATTGAAACACAGGAAGAGTTAGCAGCTGAACTTCAAAAACAAGGTATTGATGTGACTCAAGCGACTGTGTCAAGAGATATAAAAGAATTGAGACTGATAAAAGTTTTAACAGAAGATGGAAAAAGATATAAATACGCCCCGATGGGAAAAGTAGACGGCCATATTACAGATAGACTAATGACTTTATTGTCTGAGTCTATAGTGAGCGTTGATTATGCCGGAAATATCATAGTCATAAAAACGTTATCAGGCACAGCTCCTGCAGCAGCAGAGGCCATTGACACATTAAATTGGAAGAATATAGTAGGCACATTAGCGGGAGATAATACCATTTTTGTTTTAGTGAGAAATGAAGAAGCTCTTCAAGAATTGTTGGAAAAATTCAAAAAGTTAGTCAAGTGATTTCTGGGGGTTTTGCTATGCTTTTAGCACTTAGCATCCAAAACGTTGCACTCATTGACAAGGTAGAATTACAATTCGAAGAAGGATTCAATGTATTAACTGGAGAGACAGGGGCAGGGAAATCTATAGTTATTGATTCGGTTTTGCTGCTTTTAGGTAGTCGAGCCAGTAGAGATATAATACGTACTGGTGAAGAAAAAGCTATCGTAGAAGGAATATTTTTTGTGGATTCCAACAAGGATAAAATTGTAGAAATTTTAGAAGAAGTAGGTTTGAATTTAGAAGAGGATGATACTTTGATAATAAATAGAGAAATTACAAGCAGTGGAAGAAGTTATTGTAGGATAAATGGCAGAATAGTGCCTCTTTCTTTTTTGAGTAAAATAGGTGCTTTCTTGGTAGATATTTTAGGTCAACATGAGCATCAGTTTCTTTTAGACAATACAAAACATCTTTCTATTTTAGATAATTTTGGTGACCAAAAGTTTAAAAGTTTAAAAGAAAGATTTAAGGAGGTGTTAGAAGAATATAGAAAGATACAAAAAGAGATTTCAAGTTTTTTTAAAGATGAAAAAGAAAAGAATGAAATAATTGACCTTTTGAAGTATCAAATTGAAGAGATTGAAAAGGCGAATTTGAGTGTAGAAGAGGAAACACAGTTGTTAGAAAAAAGAAATTTGCTTATGAATTTCGAAAAATTATTTACCGCTATGAATTCTAGTTACAAAATTTTGTATGAAGGTAGTGGAGGCTTTTCTGTTTTAGATAATTTACATGTTGTAATAAAAAATTTAGAAACAGCCCTTTCTATAGATGAAAAGCTAAAAAACTTAAAAGATAAGCTGGAGAATATTCTCTATGAATTAGAGGATTGTGCCTTACAGGTACGGGATTACTTGAATGGCTTAGATTTTAATCAGCAAAGTTTAGAGGAAATAGAAATACGATTAGATCAAATAAATTCCTTGAAAAGAAAATATGGACCTACAATACAGCATATTTTAGAATTTAAAGAAAATAAAAAAAGAGAATTAGAGAATATATTAAATTTTGAAGAAAAGCAACAAGAATTGAAGCTTAAGCAGCAAAAGTTATGGGAAAAAATTTTAGAAGTTGGTGAAGCATTACATTTCAAAAGGAAGCAAATAGCAGATAATATAGAAAAAAATATAAATCAAATTTTAGTTGAACTTAATATGCCAAATGCTTATTTTAAAGTGAATATAGAAAAAATGGAAGAACCTACTGAAACAGGATTTGATAAAATTGAATTTTTAATTTCTACAAATAGAGGAGAACCTTTGAAGCCTTTATCTAAAATTGCTTCTGGTGGCGAGCTTTCGAGAATTATGCTGGCGTTAAAAACTATTCTCGCTTCCGCAGATGGAATTTCCACTTTGATTTTCGACGAAGTTGATACAGGAATAAGCGGGAAAACTGCCCAATTAGTAGCTGAAAAAATGGCATATCTTTCTAAAAAACATCAATTGATTTGTGTTACTCACCTACCTCAAATTGCCTCTATGGCAGATACACATTATCGAATTTCCAAAATTACAAAAAATGAAAGAACTTATATAAATATGGAAAAACTTGACTATCAAGGCAAAATAAATGAATTAGCTCGTATTATGGGAGGATCGCGTGTCACTCAGACTACTTTAGAACATTCAAAAGAATTATTAGATATTGCATCTCAATTTAAAAGCAAAATTTAATATTTTAGTTTAATCTCACTTCCTTTTACTATCGGATAATATATTGACAGTATATAAAGCTTTAAAAAAGGTTAAGTTAATTTTAGATTAAATAAGCTGCAAAAAAGGAAGTGAGAAGATGACAAAAAATACAGTAAAATTGTTACTTTTTATATTCTTAAGCTTTTTTTTAGTATTTGCAAATTATTTTACTCCTATACAAGATATAGCGAAAACTCCCTCAAGTTTTAAATTTTTTCAAGGAGAAAAAGTTAATTATAACTTTAATATACCAATAAAAGTAAGTTTTCAAGCTGATAAAAAAGGTTTTTTAAAAATTAATGATACAGAAGATAAAAATGTTTTAAATTTGAAAGAACCTATTACTATAGAAGCAGTAAACACTGGCACAGTAAATTTGGATTTTAAGCTCTTTGGAATATTTCCTATAAAGTATATCAGTGTTGACATCGTTCCGACAATAAAAGTAGTACCGGGCGGCCAAGCGATAGGGGTTAATTTAAATACCAAGGGAGCATTAGTAGTAGGCTATTCAGATATAATGGGTGAGGACGGTAAAATTTATAGTCCTTATAAGCAAGGGAAAATACAGATAGGAGATATAATATTAGAAGTCAACGGCATAGAAATAAAGCAAGCAGAAGATATCACTAACATTGCAAATGAATTACAAGGGAAAGCTTTAAAATTAAAAATAAACAGAAAAAATAATATTTTTTATACTACTATTTATCCTATAAAGTCAAAAGAGGATAAACAATACAGAATAGGTCTTTGGGTGAGAGACCACACTGCTGGTATAGGTACTTTAACCTTTTATTATCCTGCTAGTAAGATGTATGGAGCTTTAGGTCATGCTATAACTGATATAGATACTGGTCACATGTTATCAGTAGAAAATGGAGAAATTATGAATTCTCGAATTACTTCTATTGACCATGGAAGAAGAAGTAAACCCGGGGAATTAAAAGGGATTTTTTTAGAAGAAGTTGATACAATAGGTAATATATTAAAAAACACTGAATTTGGAATTTACGGGAATATGTATGAAGACTTTAAGAACGATTTGTATGGAGAAATTCCTATAGCATATCAAAGCCAAATAAAAGAAGGGCCAGCTAAAATATTGGCTACCATTGATAATACAGGTATACAGCAATTTGATATTGAAATTATCAAAAAAGTGTATCAAGAAACTCCTAGCCCTAAAAGTATGATAATTAAAATTGTTGACAAGAATTTATTAAAAAAGACTGGAGGCATAATACAGGGTATGAGTGGTAGTCCTATTATACAAGATGGAAAACTGGTAGGAGCAGTTACTCATGTTTTTGTGAATGACCCTACAAAAGGATATGCTGTTTATGCAGAATGGATGATTAATGAAATGAATACGCTGCTTAATAATAAGCAGGTTTTTACAAATAACTAAAAATTTTTAAGGGAAAAAGAAGGAAATTCAAATATTATGTAGAATAAATATTATATACTAATATTAGCAATGGGAGGTTAAATAATTGGTTAAGAAGATTAGAGTAGGAATAGCAGATGATAACAAAGAGTTTGCTACTATTTTAGCTGAGTATTTATCTACTCAAGAAAATATTGAAGTGGTAGGTGTTGCCAATGATGGCAACCAAGCGATTGAACTCATTAAAAATCAATCGCCAGATTTGTTAATTTTAGATATTATAATGCCCTATTTAGATGGCATTGGTGTTTTGGAAAAGATAAATGAAGAACAATTAAAAAAGCCTAAAATTTTAGTTTTATCTGCAGTAGGCCAAGAAAAAATAACTCAACGGGCTATTGCATTAGGAGCAGATTATTATATTTTAAAACCTTTTGATTTAGCTATGTTGTCAAAAAGGATTTCTGAGCTTATGGAACCAGAATTAAATGTAGTATCAAAGACTGTTTTTCCTGTGGTAAAAGCGAAGAAAAATTATGACCTTGAAGCAATGATTACAGAAATTATTCATGAGGTAGGAGTACCAGCTCATATAAAAGGCTATATGTATCTAAGAGATGCTATTTCTCTTGTTATTAGCAATATGGAATATTTAAATTCTGTAACTAAAATGTTATATCCTAAAATTGCTGAAAAGTACAATACTACTCCTAGCAGAGTAGAAAGAGCTATAAGGCATGCAATAGAAGTTGCGTGGAGCAGGGGCAAAACAGAGGTTTTAAATGAACTTTTTGGATATACTATAAATGACGAAAAAGGTAAACCGACAAATTCTGAATTCATTGCGCTTATTGCTGATAAATTGAGGTTGGGGATGAAAGCGGGGTAAAAGGGGTAGATACCTGCTTTCTCTTTTTTAACCTCCCATTTCAAAAGGGCAACAAACATAAAATAGGGCGATAAATATTGAATTTTCACGGCGACAAATAAGTTATGTCCTCTGTTTGTTAAAAAAACAAATAGAGGGCATATTTTATGTGATTGACATGTTGACTTTTTATTTCATGTAAAAATTTTTTATGCTATAATAATAAACAATGGGATGTTACTTTATGGAGGAAGCTTGTATGCAAATAACAGGTACAATTAAAATGGATAAAAGAACTAAAAATTTAGTAAAAAGACTAAATTCTGGAGAAATAGCTATAATTGACCATAGAGATATAGATGAAGTGGCTGCTGAATCCTTAGTTGAAAAAAAAGTTTTGGCAGTCATAAATGCTGATAAGTCTATAAGTGGCAGATATCCTAACATGGGGCCTTCTATTTTATGTGAGGCTGGAATTCCAATTATTGACGATGTTGGGAAGGATATTTTTGATTTGTTGAAAGAAAATGACAAAATCACTATAATAGATAATGAAATATATAAAGATGGTGTGTTTATAAAAAGCGGGAAACTTCTTACAAAGGACGTTATAAACTATAAATTGCAGGAAAGTCGCGAAAACATAGGTGTTGAATTAGATAAATTTATTGAAAATACATTGGAATATGCAAAAAAAGAAAAATATTTTATTTTGGGTGGTGTTGAATTACCTAATACTAAAACTCGTTTTAAAAATAGACATGCTCTTGTGGTTGTTAGAGGAAAGGATTACAAAGAAGATTTGTTTACAATAAAACAGTATATTAACGATGTAAAACCGATTTTAATAGGGGTAGATGGAGGGGCAGATGCTCTTTTAGAGTTTGGCCTTGTTCCTGACATAGTCATTGGAGATATGGACAGTGTAAGCGATGAGGCTTTAAAAAAGGCTAAGGAAATTATTGTTCATGCCTATCCCGACGGAAGAGCGCCGGGCTTGGAAAGAGTAACGGCATTAGGCCTTAAAGCGGAAATTTTTAAGGCTCCAGGTACAAGTGAAGATATAGCTATGCTTTTGGCTTTTGAAAAAGGTGCTGACTTAATTGTGGCTGTAGGGACCCATTCCAGCATGATTGATTTTCTGGAAAAAGGGAGAAAAGGAATGTCAAGCACTTTTTTAGTGCGATTAAAAGTAGGAGAAAAATTAATCGATGCCAAAGGAGTAAATAAGCTGTACAGAGAAACTTTTAAAATTTCTTATATATTTAGCATTATACTGGCAGCATTGATTCCTCTTGGAGTAATAGCGTATTTTTCACCACCTATGCAGCAGCTATTGAAACTATTACAACTTAGAATTCGCCTTTTAATCGGATTTTGAGGAGGACTTTCTATGAATATAAATATTAAATACTATGTTTTGACAATTGCTTCTATTTTTATTGCTTTAGGAATTGGAATTTTTATAGGTTTTATGTTAGATGGCCAAAAAGTTTTTTCAGAGCAACAAACTGCAATTATAAACGAGTTAGAACAAAAGTTTAAGGATTTACAAACAGAAAATAATAATTTAAAAAACACTGTTCAAGAGTTAAATAAACAGATAGGGTATTACAATCAATATCATCAAATTATTTTTCCTGAGTTAGTAGCTGATAGATTAACGGGAGTGAAAGTAGCGATTATTGAAACTACAAATGAGTTTATATATTCTGGCATGAGAAATGCTCTTTTAAAGGCAGGAGCTACTATTGAGTCGATTACTGTTATAAAAGACAGTTTTGATACTGGCGATGAATTGGAAGTGCAAAATTTAATAAACTTCCTTTCTAATAAATATGGAGTTACAGTAGACGAAAAGCATTTGAATGAATTTGTAGTTTCAAAATTAGCTAATGCAATTGTAACAGGTCAGGATGTGGACCTTATTAATTATTTAAAGACAAATGGTTATATAGATTTTACAGGGATTCCAGGTAATACAGATTTTGTAATTATAGCTGGAGGAAGTAATAATAAAGATAATAATGTAGCTTCTATAGATATTCCCATTATAAAACAAGTGAAGCTACTTAATGTTCCTATTGTAGGTGTTGAACAAAGTGATACTAAATATTCCTATATTGATGCGTATAAAAAACAGCATATTTCCACAATAGATAATGTGGAGGATATAATAGGGCAGACGTCGCTTATAATGGTAATGGAGGGTAAAGAAGGCAATTATGGAATTAAGCAAAGTGCAATGAGCTTAATGCCAGATTCTTTTATGAATACTGACAATTCTACACATAATTCCTCTGCTAATTCTAAAAAGTGAGGGTAGATAGATGAAGAAAAAAGTTAGTGTGCTGATACCTGCTTACAATGAAGAAGAAAGAATAATTGATACCATAAAGGGATTAAAAGATGTTGAAGAAGTTGATGAAGTCATCGTAATAAATGATGGCTCAACTGATAGTACTGCTGAAAAGGCAAGAAAAGCAGGAGCTAAAATAGTCAATATGAAGAGAAATGTTGGCAAAGGGACAGCTTTAAAAGAAGGCTTGAAATATGCAAAAAATGATGTGATAGTTTTTTTAGATGCAGATGTAGGTCTTTCGTCACGAGAAGTCAAAAAACTTATATTGCCTGTTCTTGAGGGAGAAGCAGATGTTACAATTGCTAAATTTCCAAAGACAAATATAAAAGCTGGATTTGGCTTTGTTAAAACTTTAGCCAGAAAAGGAGTAAAATACTTTACAGGATATGAAATTGAATCTGTCTTGTCAGGTCAAAGGGCTTTTAAAAAAGAGGTTTTAGAGAGTTTAAAAACTTTTTATAAAGGTTTTGGAATAGAAGTTGGTATGACAATAGATATATTAAAGAAAGGGTATAAAATAAAAGAAGTAGAAGTGAATATGACGCACTCTGTTACAGGGAGAAACTTGAAAGGCTTCCTGCACAGAGGTAAGCAGTTTTGGGATATACTAAAAGTATTAGTGTATAAGTTGTTTTCAAAGAATATTAAAGAATAGCAGGTGAGATAGTGTTTTGGACTAAAATATTAATTCCTTTAATAATGACAGTTATAACAAAAAAGCTTTTTTATAGCATTATTAACAAGCCTTTGTGTTTGAAGGAAAACTATAAAAAAGTTATGATACCTGTTTGTGGTGGTATTGTATTTGTTCCTGCTTTATTTGTGTCAATTGTACTTCTCAATTTATTTGGAGTTAGAATAGAATATCAAGAGGTAATTTTATTGAGCTTATCACTGATTTCTTTTGTCGGTTTTATAGATGATGTATTAGGAGACAGAAGTGTAAGAGGGCTAAAGGGTCATATAACTATGCTTTTAAAAGGAAAGCCTACTACAGGCAGTTTAAAGGCTTTATCAGGAATTTTAATTGCTTTTTATGTGAGTTTTAATGTTGGAAAAAATAATATAGAGGAATTGATAATAAATACCTTGATAATTGCACTTTTTACGAATTTTTTAAACCTTGTAGACTTGCGACCTGGAAGATGCGGAAAAACTTTTTTGGTTATTTCTTTAATTTTTCTAATAATCGGGAAAACCCATCCCCATTTCTTAGTCTTGCTGACTATGATTCTTTTAGTGTATTTTCCAGAAGATTTAAAAGCAAATGTGATGATGGGGGACACTGGATCAAATGTTTTAGGAATGTCTTTGGGAATAAGCAGTATTCTTATTTTTGATTTATATGGCAAGTTGATAATATTGGCATTGCTAATTTTATTACATATTTTTGCAGAAAAATATTCTTTAACTGCTTTAATCGAAAAAAATAAATTTTTAAATTACCTCGATATGTTAGGAAGAAAAGGAGAAAGATAATGTGATTAGCGTTTATTTAGCTAAAGTAAGTAAAATTGTTGCACAAAGAGAAGGTATAACTGTTGTGGAAGTTGAGTCAGAGGGAGAAAAGGCGTTAGCTTTAAATTATGACGATATAACTGGTAAAATAGAAGTAGGAGATAAAGTTTATGTAAACCGAACTGCTCGCCTTTTAAATCTTGGGACAGGTGGCTATGACTTTATAGTTGTAAATCTCAAATACTCTGAATACGATGCTGTGGGAAATGGGCATATTATGAAATTGAGATACACGCCTTTTCAGATAAATATGTTGACTATGGAGGAGCAAAACAGTCCTTATCATACTGCTTTTGAAGAGTTTGAAAGTTTAGAAGATTTACCTGTAATAGTTGGAGAACTTCACAGTATGGTAGCGCCTGTAGCCCTAGTGCTAAAAAGTACAAATCCTGACCTTAAAATTACATATGTGATGACAGATGGAGGATGTCTGCCTATTAGTTTCAGCAATACAGTTTTTGAGCTTAAAAAGAGGGGAATAATAGATAAAACAGTTACAATTGGACATGCTTTTGGAGGAGATTATGAGTGTGTAAATATTTATACTGCTTTGATAGGTGCAAAGGAAGTGTTAAAAACAGATGTTGTTATAGTAGCGATGGGACCGGGAATAGTAGGCACAGGCACCAAATATGGGTTTTCAGGGGTAGAACAAGCCCATATAATAGATGCTACAAATAAATTAGGAGGTAAGCCTGTACTTATCCCAAGAATTGGGTTTAATGATAAAAGGCAGAGACATCAAGGGATTAGTCACCATACTATAACTGTTTTAGAGCTGTGTAACAGTTCCTGTGTTTTGACTTTTCCTACAATGGAAGAAGAAAAAGAAAAAATAATAAAGGAGCAGATAAATTCAAATCCTGTATTTTCGCGATATAAAATAGAATTTATTGAAGCTGAAATTATAAGAAAATACATAGAAGAAGCTGACTTTAACTTGTCAACAATGGGAAGAGGTTATGAAAAGGAGCCAGACTTTTTTAATGCTTGTGGAGCTGCAGCCCTTTATGTGTCTTTTAAATTATTGGAAAGCTGATTTAATTACTTCTCCTAAAGTTTTGTATTTTTTATTTAGTTTCTTTAATAAAAATAATAGTGTGGAAAATTTTCCAGCATAATAAAGAGTGTTTCCCACTATAATCATTTTTCTCACCTCATTTCTATAGTATATATTTATTGCTAAAATTATACATAGAAAGGAAGATGAATTTTGGAACAAAAAGAAGTTACAGTTAACACCAACAAGATTTTTGAAGGGAAAATAATAAATTTAAGAGTAGATGAGGTAAAACTGCCTAATGGAAAAGTTACTACGCGAGAAATAGTTGAGCATCCTGGCGGTGTATCCATAGTAGCAGTTAATGAAAAAGGAAAGATTTTATTAGTCAAACAGTATAGAAAACCTGCAGAGGAGTCTTTATTAGAAATACCTGCAGGAAAATTAGAAAAGGGTGAAGACCCTTTGATTTGTGCTAAAAGAGAGTTATTAGAAGAGACAGGTTATGAAGCAGGTTTTATAAAGCAGTTGATTACTTTTTATACTACTCCCGGTTTTTCTAATGAAAAAATGTATTTGTATTTTGCAAAAGATTTAAAAAAATACACTGCTCAACCTGATGAGGATGAATTTTTAGAAGTATATGAATATACTCCAGAGGAATTGTGGGAAATGATTTTACAAAATCAAATAAAAGATTCTAAAACGATAATTGGAATTTTATATTATTTAAAAATGAGGAGTAGTTTATGAGATTTTACGGAGATTTGCATGTTCATGTTGCAAGGAGTATAAAAGGAGCTCCTGTAAAAATTGCGGCCTCAAAAAATTTAACTGTTTTAAATATATTGGAAAAAAGTATATTAAAGGGAATTGATATAGTTGGCATTGTAGATGGTGCTTCTCCTCTTATTTTGGAGGAGCTAAAAGAATATATACAAGAAGGAATATTATTCTCCCTTGAAGAAGGAGGATTTAGGTATAAAAATAAAGTTACTTTGATTTTAGGCAGTGAAATAGAAATTGGCAAAGAGGAAAAGGGTTCTCCTCATTTAACATGTTATTTTAGAGATATTGAGAGTATTTCTTTGTTTTCTCAAGAAATTTCTAAATACATTAAAAATATAAATCTAAGCTCTCAACGAGTAAATCTTACAAGTGTGCAAGTTGTTGAAATCGCAGAAAAATACAGCGGGGTTGTGATTCCCGCCCATGTTTTTACTCCCTTTAAAAGTTATTATGGCAGTTCTACTGATAGGCTTAAATATGTCTTTAAAGATTTTTATCAATATATTTATGGAGTAGAGTTAGGCCTTAGCGCGGACTCTGATATGGCTGATCAGATTGAGGAGTTACAAAATAAAACTTTTCTTTCCAATTCAGATGCCCATTCTTTAGAAAAAATAGGCAGAGAGTTTAATGTTTTTGATATAAAAGAGGCAAATTTTGAGGAGATTTTGTTGGCTATAAAAAGAGAAAAGGGAAGAGAAATTGTAAAAAATTATGGCTTAAATCCTAAATTAGGGAAATACCACAGAACTTTTTGCTTGGATTGTGGCTATATTGCGAAGGAAGGACCTCCTGTAAAAAAATGCTTAAAATGTGGAAGTTCAAATATAGTTTTAGGTGTAAAGGACAGAATAGAGGAAATTAAAGATTATGATACAAAACATCCTCCTTTTAGACCTTTATATGTCTATCAAATTCCCTTAGAATTTATTCCTAATATTGGAGGTAAGACTATCGAAAAATTGGTGAATTACTTTGGAAGTGAATTGTATGCTTTGCATCATGTACCTTATGAAGAATTAGAGAAAGTGATAGGAACTTCAAAGGCATTAAATATTTTGAGAGGAAGAGAAGGGAAATTGGATGTTTCAGCGGGAGGAGGAGGAATATACGGCAAAGTTACTATAACTTAAAAGGAATATTGTCCCCTTTTGAATCATAAATTTAAATTAGCTTTATAAAAAATAGGGGGCAATATTCTTGAAGTTTTTAAAAGGAAATCTTTATTTGCATATTAAAAATAATTTTTTATTGTATGTGTTGGCTGTAATGTCTTTAATGATAGGAATAGCAGCAGGATCTTTTACTGTTAATAACCTCACTGACATACAGATGGAGCAAATAATAGGATATATTTCGAAATTTTATCAAATTGCAAAATCTGTAGACTTGAATTCTGCCCAAATTTTTAAACAATCCCTTCTAAATAATTTTGTCACTGTTTTTGTTTTATGGATTTTAGGGGCTACAATTATAGGGATTCCTTTTATATTTTTGCTTGTGGGGATAAGAGGTTTTATTTTAGGATTTTCTATTGGAGTTTTGATAAAAGAATTTGAAACAAAAGGGATACTACTCGTATTGATGGGAATTTTGCCTCAAAATATTTTTATCTTATTAGGAATCTTGTTTATATCTGTAACGGCTATTAATTTTTCTTTATATCTTTTGAAAAATCGCAAATTTTATTTAGAAGAATTAGTATCACAATTCGTATCTTATACTTTTATGGTATATGCAGGGTTTTTAGTTATATTAATAGGCTGCTTGATAGAATCTTATCTTTCACCTTATATATTACTTTTACCGATTTTTTCACCATAAAAGAAGGAAAATGACGATTTATGTTGAATATTTATAATTAATGGATTTATTATAAAATTCAAGAATTGTAGGGGTAAAGAATATGTTAAATAATGTGGTTGGGGAGTTTTTGGATTTTTTAACAAAGAACAAAAAACTGTCAAAAAACACTCTTGAATCTTATAACAGAGACATAAACCAGTTTTTAAATTATCTCGAAGAAATCGGAATAAACTGTTATAATGTCAAAAAATCGACAATATTAAATTATCTTTACTATTTGAAGAAAAAAGGCAAATCACAAGCAACTGTTTCTCGAAATCTTTCTTCTCTTAAAGCCTTTTATCATTATTTATTTATGAAAAAGAAAATAGAAGAAGACCCAACGTACATGATTAATACCCCGAAAGTAGAAAAAAAGCCGCCTACTACTTTAACAGTTGAACAGGTAGATATGTTACTTTCACTAGATTTTGGTGATGATGAAAAAGGACTTAGAGATAAAGCTCTTATTGAATTACTTTATGCTACAGGACTTAAAGTCTCCGAAGTTATTTCTTTAAAATTAGAAGATGTGAATCTCTCTTATGGCTATGTAGTTATTCGCTCTAATAAAGAAAGAGTTATTCCAATAGGCTCTCATGCAATTGAGGCCTTAAAAAATTACATTGAAAAAGGAAGAAAAGCAAAAAATGGAGAAAATACTCTTTTTTTAAATTTGCGAGGGCAAAAACTTACAAGACAAGGATGTTGGAAAATAATAAGAGAATACACTGATAAAATTAATCCTGGCTTTCCTGTTACTCCAAATACGCTAAGACAATCTTTTGCGCAGCATATGCTTCAAAATGGTGCAGATATTCGAGCTGTTCAAGAAATGTTAGGTTATCAAACAGATTTAAATACAAATTTACTTTCTTTAATTTCAAAATCAAAAATAAAAGAAGTTTATAATAAATTTCACCCTCGTGCTTAAAAATATAAAAAGTATAATATTCACCCTCCAGCGCAAAATAAATAGTGATGAGGAGGGTGATTTTATGTTTAAAAGGCTTTTAACATTATTAGTGAGTGTGATACTAGCTATTTCTTTTGTCTTAAATGGCACAGTATATGCTGATACTTTAAATTTAAAGTCAAAATCTGCTATTTTGATAGAGACTAATACTGGACAAATTCTTTATGAAAAAGATAGCCATAAGCCCTTGCCGCCTGCCAGTGTTACCAAAGTAATGACTCTTTTACTGGCGATTGAAGCAATAGATTCTGGTAAAATTAAAATAACAGATAAAGTTGTCACAAGTAAACATGCCTTTGATATGGGAGGTACACAAATATATTTAGAAGTAGGAGAGGAAATGACAGTAGATGATTTAATGAAGGCTATAGCGATGAATTCGGCAAATGATGCTTCTGTTGCTTTAGCTGAGTATATTGCGGGTACAGAGGAAAATTTTGTTGAAATGATGAATAAAAGGGCTAAGGAATTGGGAGCAAAAAATACTACTTTTAAAAATGCAACTGGACTACCTGAGGAAGGGCACTTGACAAGCGTATATGATATTGCAATGATTTCAAGGGAATTAGTAAAACACGAGAGCATATTTAAATATCTAACCAATAAATTAGATTCTTTAAGAAATGGAAAATTTAGTCTCATAAATACTAATAAATTATTATGGCGCTATAAAGGAGCAGATGGTATTAAAACAGGATCTACTTCGGAAGCACTTTATTGTATGGCAGCAACAGCTAAAAGGGGAGATACAAGGCTAATAGCGGTGGTATTTGGAGCACCTGATTCTGAGACGAGGTTTAGTGAAGCGGCTAAGTTATTAGATTACGGATTTGCTAATTATGAAAGTGTAAAAGTAGCTTCAAAGGGGCAAAGTTTTGGCAACGTCAAAGTTTTTAAAGGAAAAAAGCAGGCTGTTAGTGTTTTGTGCCGCGATGATGAGTATATACTGATTAAAAAAGGAGAAGGTAAAAATATAAAAACAGAGGTGGAGCTAAAGAATGCTGTATTAGCTCCTCTGGCCAAAGAGGTCCCAATAGGCACTGTAAAAATAACACAGGATGGCAAGATTATAAAGACATTTAACATATATCCTCAGGAAACAGTAGAAAAAGCGAACTTTTTTGAAAATCTCAATAAAGTTTTTATTGGTTGGCTAAAATATCAGTAATTTACTTTAAGCACTAAACAGTCGTTTAGTGCTTTTTTATATTTTTTAGAAAAATATCACAAAAAAGGAGGAATTTTAAAATTTACATCGAATATAATAGGGGGAGGTTGATAAAATGAGAGTAAAATTTGCAAAAAAAGGGGATGCTTTGATAGTAAAAATTGAAGGTGAGTTAGACCATCATGTGGCGGAGAGCATAAAAAGTGTTATTGATGACGAGTATGAAAAAAAGTCGTGTAAAAATTTAATTTTTGATTTTAAAAATGTAAATTTTATGGATAGTTCAGGAATTGGCGTTATAATAGGAAGATATAAAAAAATCAAAGAGAATAATGGTAAGGTAGCTATAGTAAATGCCAATAATCAATTACATAAAATTATTGAAGTTTCTGGATTGTTGCGTATAATTAAATGTTATAATGACATTGAAGAAGCCTTAAAGGAAATATAGAAGGGGGATTATCATGGAATACACAAACATGATGGAGTTAAAATTTTTAAGTAAGTCGCAAAATGAGTCTTTTGCAAGGACTGTTGTTGCAGCTTTTGCTGCTCAACTAGATCCGACAATTGAGGAAATTGCAGATATAAAAACTGCTGTTTCAGAAGCAGTTACTAACTGCATAATTCACGGATATGAGAATAAAATCGGCATCATTACTATTAAAGCTTTTATTTCAGGTAACAAAATAACAATTGAAGTCATAGATGAGGGAAAAGGGATTGACGATATTGAGAAAGCTATGCAACCTCTTTTTACTACTCGCTTAGAAGAAGAGCGAGCAGGAATGGGTTTTACTGTCATGCAGACCTTTATGGATGAATTAGAAGTTGAATCAACTCCAGGAAAGGGAACTCTTGTCCGAATGACAAAGTATATAAGGTCTGATAAATGAGGTGACTTTATGAAAGAAGGGAATTTTGAAAAAAGTGATGAGAATTTGGAATTGATAAGAGCGGCACAAAAAAATGATAAAGAAAGCTTGGAAAAATTAATTTTAGAAAATAGTGGCCTTATTTGGAGTATTGTTAAAAAGTTTTCTAATAGAGGGTATGAATTGGAGGATTTGTATCAAATAGGTTGTATAGGTTTTGTAAAGGCAATTCAAAAATTTGATGAATCTTACAATGTAAAATTGTCAACCTATGCAGTACCTATAATAATGGGAGAAATTAAGAGATTTCTAAGAGATGATGGATTAATAAAAGTGAGTCGTTCTTTAAAGGAGCTTTCTACAAAAGCTTTTTATGTTAAAGAGATTTTAAGCAATGAATTAAATAGAGAGCCAACTATTAATGAAATTGCTGAAAGATTAAATGTAAGTCCTGAAGAAATTGCTATGGCTTTTGAATCGGCTGCTACTGCTGAGTCATTATATGACAACGCAACTCATGACGAAGATGACAGGCTTTTAATTGAAATGGTGAGTGAAGAGGAAAAAGAAGTTGATATAGACGATAAATTAGCTTTACAGATGGTTATAAATAAACTTAAACCACGAGAAAAACAAATAATATTTTTGAGATATTTCAAGGATATGACGCAGATGGAGGTGGCAAGTGTTTTAGGAATTTCCCAAGTGCAAGTATCTAGAATTGAGAAAAAAGTTTTACAAAAACTAAGAAAAGAATTGGAAGAAGTGTAGTATTTTAACACAAATACTACACTTTTTTTGAATTAATTTTGCTTATCTTCACATACTAATAATGGCTGGTGAAATGAAAATGAAAAAGATGTTAATTATAATCGTGGCAATATTGCTAATTTTTGCTGTTAACTATTTTTATATGCATAAAACCAATAAAAAAATACCTGACAGTGCTGATTTGGTATATAAGGGAGGAGGAAATTGTATGGCAGTTGTGAAAGTATTAAATGTTGTAGGGGATTCAACAGTGAGCTGGGAAGATGCAATACACAAAGCTGTAGAAGAGGCAGCTAAGTCTATTGACAATATATCAGGAATTGAAGTTGTCAATCAAACAGCAAATGTAAAAAACGGTAAAATAGTAGAATATAAAGCTAATATACAAATAGCTTATAGAGCAGATAAAGAATTAGGTTGAAAATAAAGGAGCACCGTCTATGGTGCTCTTGTCATAAGGAAGGGTGAAATTAATGGAAAGAGATGTAAAAAAAGAGCAAGAATATAAAAACATAGCACAGAAATATGAGCCTAAACCTGCTTTGCTTAAAAACGTAGTGATGGCTTTTGTAGTAGGAGGATTGATAAGCGACATAGGGCAGTTCTTTTTAAATTTTTACCTATCAAGAGGTTATTCTATGCAAGATGCCAATACTCTTGTATCAATTACTATGGTATTTCTTGGGGCTTTTTTAACTGGAATTGGGGTCTATGACGATATAGGGAAGTTTGCAGGGGCAGGTTCTATAGTGCCAATATCAGGTTTTGCAAATTCTATTGTGTCACCGGCAATGGAGTTTAAAAGGGAAGGTTTTGTTTTTGGGGCGGCAGCAAAGATGTTTACAATTGCAGGACCTGTTATTGTATATGGGGTCAGTACTTCAATTATTATAGGTTCGATATATTATTTTTTAAAGTAAAAGGGGAAGTTAGATATGGCAAAAAAAAAATTAGGCACACAAACTGTTAAGTTTAAAAATCCTCCTTCTATAATAGCTGGAGGCACTATTGTAGGACCTAAAGAAGGAGAAGGACCTTTAAGAGATTATTTTGATATGATTTTAGTAGACGATACTTATGGAGAAAAAAGTTGGGAAAAAGCAGAGTCAAAAATGTTTCAAGATGCTGTAAATTTAGCATTAAAAAAGGCCAATCTCAAGATTTCAGAAATTGATTACCTATTAGGTGGTGATTTGTTAAATCAAATTATAAGTGCAAATTTTGCTGCGCGACAACTGAATGTGCCACATTTCGGATTGTATGGTGCTTGTTCTACTATGACAGAGGGATTGACTTTAGGGGCTATGCTTATTGATGGAGGCTATGCTGACTATATAATAGCGGCAACTTCCAGCCATTTTTCTACTGCAGAAAGACAGTTTAGATATCCTTTAGAACAAGGCATTCAAAGGCCTTTTACTTCACAGTGGACGGTGACAGGTGCAGGAGCTACAATTTTAGCCTCCACAGGAGAAGGCCCTTATATTACCCATGCTACTACTGGCAAAGTTGTAGATTTGGGGATGAAGGATGCCAATAACATGGGAGCGGCAATGGCACCTGCTGCAGCAGATACAATTATCACTCATTTTACAGATACAGGTTTTACAATAGAAGACTATGACCTTATTATGACGGGAGACATGGGAAGAGTAGGGAGAGACATACTTTTAGAGTTATTATATAAAGAGGGCTATGATATAGAGAGTAAGTATAAAGATTGTGGAATAGAAATTTTTGATGAATCACAAGACGTTCACTCTGGTGGCAGCGGTGCGGCTTGTTCTGCAGTGGTTTTGAATGGATGGCTGTTATCTCAAATACAAAATGGAGTCTATAAAAAAGTTTTATTTATGGCGACGGGAGCTCTTTTATCTCCTACCAGCAGCCAGCAAGGGGAATCTATTCCTGGGATTGCCCATGCTATTACAATATCGACAACATTATAAGGAGGTCAATATGGATTATATAAAAGCGTTTTTAATGGGAGGTTTGATTTGTGCTATTGCACAAATTTTGATTGATAAGACTAAATTGACTCCTGCAAGAATATTAGTAACATATGTGACATTAGGAGCAATACTTGGAGGCCTTGGAGTTTATAAAAAATTGATAGATATAGGTGGTGCAGGAGCTACAATACCCCTTTTGGGCTTTGGAAATTCCCTTGCCCAAGGTGTAATAAAAGCTGTTGAGAAAGATGGATTGATTGGAGTTTTTACAGGAGGATTGACAGCCACTGCCGGAGGAATTTCTGCTGCAGTATTTTTTGGGTACATTTTTTCTTTAATTTTTAATTCAAAGACTAAGAAATAAGTATAGGTTAATGAATTTTAACTTATACTTATTTTTTTATCTTTTCCTATGGTATAATATAAAAAGCAAGGAATTATTTTGTTGGTAAA
>NZ_AVAF01000092.1 GCF_000445185.1 Thermoanaerobacter sp. A7A | reverse complement strand
CCATAAGGATTTTGGGATTCTGCAAAGACCTAAATAAAATATTTTGAAGGAGGAAAGGTATAAATGAAAACAAAAAGATTTATTTCACTACTTGTGGTTATGTCTTTTATAATTGCAGCTTTTCTAACTGGTTGCGGAAATAGTACTTCTGATGCGGGTAGCAGTATTTCAAAGTCATCTAATAGTCCATTGGTTGGTTCCAAAGATGAGAAATACGTCATGGTAACTTTTGTTTCTGGGATTGAATATTGGAAGGGGGCTTTCAAAGGAATGCAAGATGCAGCAAAAATTTTAGGAGTCACAGCTCAATATACTGGTGCAAATGAATACGATATTAACCAAGAAGTTACTGTATTGGAACAAGTTATTGCTCAAAAACCAAGTGGGATATTAGTTACATGTATAAATCCAGATGCCTTAAAAGAACCAATTAATAAAGCAATACAACAAGGGATACCTGTAATTACTTTTGATGCAGATTCACCTAATTCATCTCGATATTCTTATCTTGGAACTTCTAATTATAATGCCGGAGTAATTGCTGCTCGTACTCTTGCAAAATTAGTTGGTGAGAAAGGCGATGTAGGAGTTATTACTGTTCCTGGGCAACTTAATCATGAAGAGCGAACAGCTGGTTTTAAAGATACAATTGCCAAAGAATTTCCAAATATGAGAGTTGTATCAGTGCAAGATGGGAAGTCAGATCAAGTAGCGTCTGCACAGGCAATGGCAAGTATGATGCAAGCAGATCCAAATTTGGTAGGAGTTTTTACAACAGAAGCTTCTACAGGTGTTGGTGCTGCTACAGCAGTTAAAGAAGCAAACAAAGTTGGCAAAATTCATATTGTAAGTTTTGATACAGACAAGGGAACATTAGACAATATTAAAGCAGGTGTTATAGATGCCACTATAGCACAAGGTACTTGGAATATGGGATATTGGGGTATGATGTTTTTATATAACTTAAAACATAATCTTGTTCATCCAATTGATGGAGATTGGAAAACTGCCAATGTAGCTCCATTACCACCTATTGTAGATACAGGAGTAAATGTTGTTACAAAAGACAATGTTGATTATTTTTATAGCAAATAATGAAGAATTAATATTTGCTAGTTTCAACCAAGAAAGAAATAAGAAATTTCTTTCTTGGTTGAAATTTCATAAATATTGTAATTGTGGAAAAATGAGTTAAAGTATTTTTGACGCTGAATCTAAAAATTAAAGAAGGAATTTTGAATAAAATGTAGAATATATTAATTATAAATGTACGTACATCTACTGTTATAATAATCAAGATATACGAACAATAAAACAATAAATGAAAGGGAGGAATTGTTATGCTAACCAAGCAAAAGCCGCAAATAGGATTTTTAGGTATTATGCAAGAACTGTACGATGATATGTTACCAGGTATTACTGAAAGACAAGAAAAGTATGCAAGAGAAGTTATACAACAACTAAAAGATATTGCAGATTTTGATTTTCCTAGAGCAGCAAAAAACAGACAAGATATTGAAAGCATTGTCAAAGAGTTTAATGAAAAAGAGCTTGATGGTATTATGATAGTAATGCTTACGTACGGACCAGCCACAAATATTGTTAATGCGCTTAGAAATAACAGGCTCCCGATTATGCTTGCAAACATTCAGCCCGTTTCAACAGTAACAGAGGATTGGGATATGGGAGACTTAACATACAATCAAGGTGTTCACGGTGCACAGGATACGGCAAATGCTATCGTGAGGATGGGAATTAATTGCCCAGTGATTACGGAAGAATGGCATTCAGAAGAATTTAAGAAATTTGTTGGAGACTGGGCTAAAGCTGTGCAGACAATTAAAGCATTGCGAAACATGAAAATAGCACAGTTTGGAAGAATGCATGGTATGTACGATATTTTGGGAGATGATGCAGCCTTTACAAGAAAAATAGGTCCGCAAATTAATCAAGAATACATTGGCGAAGTTTATAGATATATGGAAGCTGCGACAGAAGAAGAGATTAATGCGGTTATTGAAGAAAACAGAAAGAATTTTTATATCGATCCAAATCTTAGCGAAGAAAGTCACAGATATGCTGCAAGATTACAAATTGGATTCAAGAAATTCCTTGAAAACAAAGGATATCATGGTTTTAGTGCGCATTTCGATGTGTTTAGAGGAGATGGAAGATTCAAGCAAATTCCAATGATGGCTGCGTCAAATTTAATGGCTGAAGGATATGGATATGCAGCAGAGGGAGATGCTATAACTGCAAGTTTGGTTGCGGCAGGTCATGTATTGATAGGTGATGCACATTTTACAGAAATGTATGCTATGGATTTTAAGAGAAATTCAATTTTAATGAGCCATATGGGCGAAGGTAACTGGAAAATAGCAAGAAAGGATAGACCGATTAAACTTATTGATAGGGAACTAGGCATTGGTAAACTTAATAATCCACCAACGGTTGTTTTTATGGCACAACCTGGGCCAGCAACTCTTGTTTCTTTAGTATCCTTGGAAGGAGAAAGATATAGATTAGTTGTATCGAAAGGAGAGATTCTTGATACAGAAGAAGCAAAGCATATTGAAATGCCATATTTCCATTTTAGACCTTCAACTGGTGTAAAAGCATGCCTTGACGGATGGCTTATAAATGGTGGAACACATCATCAATGTTTAAATCTTGGCGATAATACACAGAGATGGAAAATGCTTTGTGATATGTTGGGCATCGAATATGTAGAAGTCTAAGGGAGGAAGAAAAAATGGCCAAGTATTCAATTGGAATAGATTATGGGACAGAGTCTGCAAGGGCTCTGCTCCTTAATCTTGAGACGGGGGAAGAAGTAGCTACTTCTGTAATGAATTATCCCCATGGTGTGATGGATGAAGAACTTCCTGATGGAACAAAACTACCGCAAGATTGGGCATTACAACATCCAGATGACTATATTGAAGTTTTAAAGAAAATAGTACCTGAAGTAATAAATCAGGCTGGTATAGACAAAGCTGATGTAATAGGCTTAGGCATAGATTTTACAGCTTGTACTATGTTGCCTATAAAAAAAGATGGAACTCCTCTTTGTGACATCCCCCAGTACAAATCAAACCCTCATTCATATGTTAAGTTATGGAAACATCATGCTGCACAACCTGAAGCAAACAAATTGAATGAAATAGCATCACAAAGGGGTGAGGATTTTTTAGCAAGGTATGGTGGAAAGATATCTTCAGAATGGCTCATACCCAAAATATGGCAAATATTAAATGAAGCGCCAGATATCTATGAAGAAGCTGATAAATTTATTGAAGCTACTGATTGGGTTGTTATGAAGCTAACAGGTAATGAAAGGCGTAATAGTTGTACTGCAGGCTATAAAGCGATTTGGCACAAAAGAAAGGGGTATCCTTCCAAAGATTTCTTTCGAGCATTAGATGAGAGGCTTGAAAATTTGGTAGAAGAAAAATTATCTAAAGATATATATCCATTAGGTACAAAAGCAGGGGAATTGACGTCTGAAATGGCAAAAATAATGGGATTAAATCCGGGAGTAGCAGTTGCTGTAGGTAATGTTGATGCACACGTTTCAGTACCAGCAGTAGGAGTTACATCGCCAGGGAAAATGGTAATGGTAATGGGAACTTCGATTTGCCATTTGGTGTTAGATGATAAAGAAGTAGAGGTCCCAGGCATGTGTGGCGTTGTAGAAGATGGAATTATACCAGGCTTTTATGGATATGAAGCAGGACAATCTGCGGTTGGCGACATCTTTGCCTGGTTTGTTGACAATTGTGTGCCGTACGAATACAAAATTGAAACAGAAAAAAGAGGGATAAGTATTCACGAGTTGTTAACAGAAAAAGCCGCAAAGCTAAAACCCGGAGAAAGTGGTCTTTTAGCGATTGACTGGTGGAACGGAAACAGGTCAGTACTAGTAGATGCGGACCTTACTGGTGTAATATTAGGAATGACTTTAACTACGAAACCTGAGGAGATATACAGAGCATTAATCGAAGCAACAGCTTTTGGTACGAGGATGATAATTGATACTTTTAATCAAAATGGAGTAAGTATTAATGAACTGTACGCTTGTGGAGGACTCCCTGAAAAAAATCCTATGCTTATGCAAATCTATGCTGATGTTACAAATCTCGAAATTAAAGTATCAAAATCTTCACAAACACCAGCACTTGGTGCAGCAATGTTTGGAGCAGTTGCAGCAGGTAAAGAAAAAGGAGGGTTTGATAGCATATTTGAAGCTGCACGAGTAATACCCAAGCTAAAGGAAGAAACATACAAACCAATACCTGAAAATGTTGAAATATATGATAAATTATTTGAAGAATACAAACTTCTTCATGACTATTTTGGCAGAGGTATAAATAATGTAATGAAAAGGCTAAAAGTCTTAAAAGAGGGGGTTTCCAATGTTAGAGAAGCTTAAAGAACGAGTATACAAAATGAATATGATGTTGCCGAAAAATAATCTTGTTACAATGACAAGTGGGAATGTCAGTGGAAGAGATGTTGAAACAGGATATGTAGTTATAAAACCAAGCGGGATTCCTTATGAAGAAATGCAACCAGAGGATATGGTTGTTGTTGACCTTAATGGTAATATAATAGAAGGAAAATGGAAACCTTCTGTAGATACCGCAACACATTTATATATATACAGACATCGTAGTGATGTTAATGGAATAGTTCATACACATTCTCCTTATGCTACAAGTTTTGCCGCTTTGGGGAAATCTATACCGGTGTACCTGACAGCAATTGCAGATGAATTTGGAGGGCCAATACCAGTTGGACCATATGCAAAAATTGGTGGAGAAGAAATAGGGGAGGCGGTAATAAAATATATAGGTCAAAGTCCAGCAATACTTATGAAAAATCATGGAGTTTTTACGATAGGGAAGACTCCAGAGGAAGCAGTAAAGGCAGCAGTGATGCTTGAAGATGTAGCAAAGACAGTTCATTTAGCGTTGCTACTTGGAGAGCCAGAAGAGATTCCTGAAGAAGAGGTAAGAAGAGCTCATGAAAGATATATGACAAAATATGGACAAAATTAAATTGTTATACTTTTTATTAGATACCTGATACTTATGAGTAAACTATAATGGTATCAGGTATCTTTCTTATATTTAAGATGAAAAGTAAAAATGTTATAATGATATATGGAAATTAATTATTTAAAAACTATTCTTGATAATCGGGAAGGATGTTTAATCGTGATAGAGAATTTACCTAAGTATCAACAACTTAAAGAATTTATAATTGAATATATTATTAAGAACAACTTAAATGCCCATGATCCTATTTTTACTGAGAATGAACTCGCAACTAAGTTTAACATGAGCAGGCACACTGTTAGAAAAGCACTCGACGAACTTGAAAACGAAGGATGGATTTACAGGAAACAAGGAGTAGGTACATTTTGTGCTGATAGGTCTGCGATAAAGAAAATAGATGACAAAAATATTGCGGTAATAACTACATATATAAATGATTATATTTTTCCAAGGATAATAAAAGGCATAGACCAAGTTTTAACAAAAGAAGGATATACAATACTACTTTATAATACAAACAATAAAATAGAAAGAGAAATTGATATTTTAGAAAATATTATGACAAAAAATATTAGAGGAATTATTATTGAACCAACAAAAAGCGCGCTTCCGCATATTAACATTGAATATTTTGAACAGTTAAAAAGGCGAGGAATTCCGTATATTTTTATAAATAGTTATTATGAAGAATTAAAACCATCATATATCATCCAAGATGATGAAGGAGGCGGCTTTGTTGTTACGGAGCATCTTATACAACTAGGTCATCGTAATATTTTAGGGATATTTAAAAGCGATGATAATCAAGGATTAAATAGATATAAAGGGTATATTAGAGCACTAAGACAATATGGTATAAAAATCAGAGAAGATAATATTGTATGGTACACAACTGAAGAAATGAGAAGTAAACCGCAAGAAATGGTCAAAAAAATATTTGAAGGCACAGGTGACAAGCCATCAGCTATAGTTTGTTACAATGACCAAATTGCAATGTGGGTGATAGAGGCTTTGAGAAATTTGGGTTTAACTGTACCAAATGATGTATCAATTGTGGGATTTGACGATTCTGATTATGCAGTATTATCGGATATTAAATTAACTACAATAGTTCATCCTAAAGAAGAGATGGGAAGACAAGCTGCAAAAGTGCTGTTTAAACTGATGGAAATGGGAAATAAAGCATTTGAAAATCCTATAACTATATGTGTGAAACCTGAATTGAAAATAAGAACATCAGCTAAAAGCATTGAAGCGAAAGAAGTGAAAGTATGAAAAATTTAATGCCTATAAAAGAAATTGCAATAAAAGAAGGAGCAATTAGTGATTTAACGCACATAATCAATAAAATAGGTGTAAATTCTAAAATAATGATCGTTTGTGATAATAATACCTATAAAGTAGTAGCAAAAGATGTAATAGAACGATTAGAAAGTAACAATTTTTCTGTTACCAAGTGTGTGTTAGAACGTGACAGTTTACTCATACCTGATGAATATAGCTTAGGAGAAGTTCTTATAAACTTAGACAAAGATACCGAATTTTTATTAGCTGTTGGTTCAGGAACTATAAACGACTTAGTGAGGTTTGTAAGTTTTAAAGTGGGTAAACCTTATGGAATTGTTGCAACAGCGCCTTCCATGGATGGCTATGCTTCTTCTGTTTCGCCTTTAATTGTCAAAGGTTTTAAGCGGACATACTCAGCAATATATCCTGAGATTATAATAGGAGATATTGATATAATTTCTCAAGCTCCATATGAGATGATAACAGCTGGTTTTGGCGATGTGATTGGGAAATATACTTCTCTTGCAGATTGGTATATAAGCAGTATTATAACAGGCGAAACTTATTCAGAGGATATAGTAGCTTTAGTAAAAGAATCGATAAATAAATGTGTTAATGCTTCGACAGGACTTTTGAAGAGAGATAAAAATTCAATAAAAGAATTAATGGAGGCGCTTGTTATTTCAGGAATTGCAATGCTTAAATTTGGTAATTCACGTCCTGCATCTGGCGCAGAACATCATTTATCACATTATTTAGAGATGAGAGAAATATTATCTGAAAATGAACACCATCTTCATGGGACAAAAGTCGGCATAACCAGCATTATTATTTCAGAAATTTATCATTACATATTTTCATTTACACTGGACGATATAAAAAAATTTATGTCAAAAAAACTTTCACTAAATCGTGATGAATTTGAAGCGAGGATAAAAAATGCATATGGTGCTATAGCTAACGAAGTTTTGAGTAATTTAAATTATTTTTATTTAGATGAGATAAAAAGAAAACAAAGACAAGAGAAGATATTTAAAAACTGGGATCATATGAGAAATTGGGTAAAAATAAATGTTCCTGATGTAGCAACCATTCAGAATTTATTACAAACAATAGGTGCTCCATCTGAATTAAATGAAATAGGGGTAAATGAAGTTTTACTTTACGATATGTTAAATAATGCTAAAGAGATAAGAAAAAATTATACGATCTTAAGACTTGCAGAAGATATAAATTTTCCTATTGAAAAATTATTTAAAAAAGTTAAAAATTTCTAGGCACAGTTTAAAAATGAAATAACCTTTATTTTCCACAGTATAAAGCATGGCTTTTAATTTTTGAAAATTAGATATATAATAAAGGTAAATAAATTTGATAACGGAGGGATGAAGTGATGAAATTTTTTCTTGACACTGCAAATGTTGACGAAATAAGAGAAGCTAATGCATTAGGTGTAATATCAGGTGTTACTACAAACCCATCTCTTATTGCCAAAGAAGGAAGAGATTTTATTGAGGTAGTAAAAGAAATTACTCAAATTGTAGATGGTCCTATAAGTGCAGAAGTTATAAGCGATGACCATGAGGGTATGATTAAGGAAGCAAGAGAATTGGCAAAGATACATAAAAATATAGTAATAAAAATTCCTATGACGGCTGAAGGGTTGAAAGCAGTAAATGTTCTTTCAAAAGAAGGAATTAAAACAAATGTGACGCTAATATTTACAGCAAATCAAGCTTTATTAGCAGCTCGTGCAGGTGCGACATATGTAAGTCCTTTTGTAGGAAGGCTTGATGATATAAATACAGATGGCTTGCAGATTATTGAGGATATTGTTACGATATTCAATAATTACGACATAGATACAGAGATAATAACTGCAAGTGTAAGACATCCTATACATGTTTTACAGGCGGCAAAACTAGGGGCACATATAGCGACAGTACCATATAAAGTGCTCATGCAGATGGTAAAACATCCGTTGACAGATGCGGGAATAGAAAGATTCAAAGAGGATTGGAGAAAAGCAGGGCTTAAAATATAAATTGATAAAAAAGCAGGGTAGAATTAGGAAAGCTATCCTGCTTTTTAAGTTATTTAAGAGTAATTTTGAGAATATAGATAGTAAGAGGTGGTTAATGTGAGAAAGCCTTTTACTATTTTGTTATATTTGTTAGTGATATTTTTTCTTATGTATTGGCCTTACTATATGAATCTTTATGAAAAAGAACAAATACAAGAAAAAAATCAGACAGAAGAGGAGTTTAGGGGGATAATAACTTTTTGGGATTTTCCTCATCCTTCAATAGGAGACCCGGGAGGATTTGAATTTATAAAAAAGAAAATAGAATTATTTCAGTACAAATACCCGGGTGTGGTAATAGATTTTGAGCCTCTTTCATACAAAGACGGATATGAAAAACTGATTAACTCTTCTAAAGATGGCTCTTTGCCAGATATTTTACCTGTTGGGGCAGATTTTTATTTTATTTCAAAGGATTATTTAAGTCCTATCAATAAATATGTAGATGAAGAGTTTAAGAAGCAATACAAGGAAGGCGTTATTGATGCTATAAGTTATAAAGGCAATATTTATGGAATGCCTTTAGGAATGTATACTAATGTGCTTTTTTTAAATGTGGATATGTTTGATGAAAAAGAAATTAAACTTCCTGAAAACGGCGAGTGGAATTACGAAGAATTTGTGGATAGTATGATAAAATTGACTTATACTGAAGGTAAAAAGGATAAAAAATACTTTTATGGATTAGGCATTTCTCTTGCACCTGATAATTATAATTTATGGGGGTTTTTACTTTTAGATGGTGCGAGAGCTTTTGACAAAGAAAAGTATTCTTTTTTTGGCCCTCAAGCAGTTTCAGGGGTGCAAAAAGTTTTGGATTTATTCAATAAATATAAGGTGGTCAATCCTGTTTCACTTGAGGGAGACAGAGAAAAATTATGGCAAGACTTTATTACTACTAAAAACACTGCTGTATTAATAGAAGAAAGCTATAAAATAGCACAGCTTAAAAATTTACAGTCAAAAGGAAAGCTGTTTGAGTTTGATGTAGCGATGTATCCTGAAGGGGAAAGCGGCATCCCACTGACATTATCACCTAAAATATATGCCTATGGTATAAAGAAAGAAAAGGATGAAAAAAAGCTTGAAATGGAATATAAGTTTATAAAGTTTATTACAGAAGACCAACAAAAGGTAATTGAATTAGGTTATGTACCAGTTAAAAAAGACAAAATTATTGAAGACGATAAAATGAAAAGAATTGAATTAGCTACTAATTATACAAATATTATCCCACAATTTGGTGGATGGAGTAAAATAAACAACACAGTGATAGAAAAAATAAAAGAAGGGATAAAGAATAACAAAAATGCCTTTGATATAACAGAGGAAATAAAAAACAGTGTGAGTCAGTTGGTGCAGTACAAATAACGGGTATTGTTATTTTTTACTTTTTTACTGTGTCATAATATCTAAGAGTATTTCTTAATATTTCCTGGGCTATTGGTGCGGCTACTTCTCCTCCCATATGACCATTTTGCGTTGGATTTTTAACAAGAACTAATACGGCAATTTTTGGGTTTTCAACTGGTGCAAATCCAGCAAATGATGCTACGTATTTTCCTGGAGCATAATTTTCCGTTGTACCTGTTTTTCCACCTACTGTATATCCAGGTACTTGTGCCGCTTGACCAGTACCCTCTGTTACTGTTTTTTCAAGTATATACTTCATTGTATCGGAAGTTTTTTTAGAGATAACTTGTCTAACTATTTGAGGCTTATATTCTTTAATTATTTTATCGCCGTTTTCGATGTATTTTACAATATGTGGGACCATAAGGTTTCCACCATTTATAACGGCAGAAAAAGCCGTAATCATTTGGATTGGAGTTACAGCGATTCCTTGTCCAAAGGACATAGTAGCGAGGTCGACAGGATATATCTTTGACTTTGGCAAAATCATTCCACTGGCTTCTCCAGGAAGCTCAATTCCTGTTGGAGTGCCGAAACCAAAAGCTTGTATGTATTTATAAAAGGCATCGACACCTAATCGTTCTACTACCTGCATAAAAACTGTGTCACTAGATTTTTCTATAGCTTCTTCGAAGTTTATCTTACCTAATTTTGTCCAGCTATTAATTCTACGTCCTGATACAATATAATAACCAGGGTCATCAAATTGCTCATTAGGTGTTACTACCGCTGATTCTAAAGCAGCAGAAGCAGTAATTACTTTAAAAACGGAACCAGGCTCATAAATGCTAGAGACTGCCGGGTTTGACCAATAGTCTTGTGAGGATATTTTTTGAGGATTATTAGGATCAAAGTCAGGTATATTTGCCATTGCTAGGATTTCACCTGTTTTGGGATTCATGACTATTGCTGTTATACCATCTTGCGGTTTATACTTTTCATAGCCATTTTTTATGGCTTTTTCTGTATAACTTTGTATTACAGAATCAATTGTAAGGACAATATTATCACCATTTGTAGGTTTGTAAAGCTTGCTTGGGAGTCCTATTTTTCTACCTTCTGCATCAACAAGAGAGATTTCACGACCAGGGATACCACTTAAGTATTTATCTAAAGAATATTCAAGACCATACAAACCGTTCCCATCAATTCCTACAAAACCCAATACTTGTGATAGCATTTTACCGTTGGGATAGTTTCTCATAAAAGTATCTTCTACATATATCCCTGGTATGTTAAGACTTTTTATTTTGTTTATATCTTCTAGAGAAATGGACCTACCAAGTACAGCCCATTCTGAGTCTTTATTTGAAAGAATTTTATAAAGTGAGTCCTTGTCCATATTTAAATATTTATAGAGTTCTTCTGAAACTTTTTGTGGATTTTTTATAAATTTAGGAGCCGCAAATACATCTCCTGCTGGAACATTACAAGCAAGAATATTCCCGTTTACATCATAAATATTACCCCGTTGAGGCTTTAATATGATATCAGCAGTACTTTGCCTTTCGACTGCCATGGCAAGTTTTTCAGAGTTTATACCCTGTATCCATATAAGCCTTACGATAAGGGCGAAAATCATAATAGTAAAAAAGATAAATATGGTAAATGTTCGTTTTTTTACATATGATGTCAATTTTATTCTAACCCCTTTTTATAAAGATTTTGTTTATCCAATCTAATTATACCATAGATATTTTTGTGGTATAATTAGATAAAAAGATAAAAATAATTAAGATTTATTAAATGTTAAGCAAAAATCATAAATCCAAACCGAAAAACAGTTTTTAATATATAGCCTTTTCACTTGTGTTTTTGTTTAAAAAATGTATAATATATTATAGAGAAAAATTAAATAAGGGTGATGAAGCTCACCTTATTGCCGTGAAGGCTAATGGCTTCTACGCGCTTTCGTAGAAGCCATTTTTGTTTATTTGACAAAAAAGAGAGGATGAGGTTTTTGAAAAATATAAGGGAGGTTGTCCAATATGCAAGGTTATAAAAGACGAAGAAAAAGCCTATTGTGAGCATTTGTTTGAAGATGAGGTTTTAAAAGACCCTGAAATGTATGTCAAAATAAGAGAGACAAATTTTTGCCATTATCATTTGGAATTATTGAATAATTCATATGATAAATTGGGTTTGGCAATCGCATTAAAAGAGAACGTCACTTATAAATTACAGCAAATTACGGAGAAACGAAAATCTTTAAAGAAAAAAAGGAAAAAAGAAACAAAAAACAAATGCCTTGTTTGTGATTATTTAAGTGAAAGAGATAAATACCAAATGCATATATTGATAGATATTTTACAGGCTGATAAAGATTTTGTTGAAGGGCAGTAAAAAGGACCCATATATTGAACAGGTTATTGTTTGGGCTCTTGGAGAGATTGGCGGAGAAGAGTCTCACAGGTTTCTTTTAGAAAACAAAGATAAATTCTCAATTTTAACAAAAAATATCATTGAAAATTCTTTGGAGAAAATTAAAACAAGAGTGGCAAATAAGGAGGATGTGTCCCATTCAAAATATCTACTATAATTGTTGTACACGTGGTTAAATACGTACATTAGCGAGGAAGAAACTAGGTTATTAAATTTATCTATTAATATATCTGGCTCTAATGTTTTTAAGTCACGATTTGAATCTTCCCAAAAGGAAAAGGTAGAACGATTAGTTGAACAAATTAACAAAATAGCAAGATACAATCTATTATAATATTAATAAGTTTCAAAAATGTCAACCGTATTATAAACGGTTGACATTTTATCAAAAAATTTATGTCAAACGGTTGACATATAAAAATTAATCAAGTATAATAAAAGTAAATTAAAAAGATTTCAAAGAAAGGGGATTGTCATGAAAAGAAAAATTTTATCCATTATGTTGACGTTTGCATTGGTTTTTTCGCTCATGGCAGGCTGTGGTACAAAAAGCAGCAATAATGGAGAAAGTAATAGTACTGCCACGGCAACAAAGACTGTAAAAATTACTTTGCTAAATTCTAAGGGGGAAATTCAGGCTCAATTAGAAGATGCAGCTAAAGCTTTTACAAAAGAAAATCCGAATATTACTGTAGAAGTCATTCCTGCAGCAGCCGGTCAGTCACCTTTTGAAAAGGTTACCTCCATGTATGCATCTGGTAATGCACCGACAATGGCAATGTTAGATCCAGGTGATATAGCAAAATTCAAAGATAAATTCTTAGATTTAAGCAGTGAAAAGTGGGTAAAAGATGCAATAGATGGTGCTTTAAATGCAGCTACAGTGGATGGAAAGGTTATAGCGTTCCCATTTGCTGTTGAAGGATATGGACTTATTTACAACAAGGCTGTACTGGACAAAGCTTATGGTGGAAACTTTGATCCGAGTTCTATAAAGACGCGAGATGCTTTAGAAGAAGCATTTAAAAAAGTAGAAGCAACAGGTGCTAACGCACTAGAAATTTCTCCAATGGATTGGTCTTTGGGCGGACATTTCCTTCCAATAGCATATGCAGCCCAATCTAAAGATCCTGCTCAAGTAGCTCAATTTTTATCAGACTTAAAAGCTGGAAAAGTTGATTTAGCAAATAATAAAGTGTTTAATGGCTTAATGGAGACTTTTGACATGATGAAAAAGTACAACATAGATAAAAATGATCCATTATCTCCGACTTATGATAGAGGACCAGAGCTTATTGGTAAAGGTGAAGTTGGATTTTGGTTTATGGGAAATTGGGCATGGCCACAGATAAAAGAATTTGATACTGCAAATGGACAATACGGCTTTATACCTGTACCAATCAGCAATAACCCAGATGACTATGGTAATTCAGGTATACCTGTAGGTGTAACAAAATTTATCGGCATAGATAAAACACAAAATAGTGCTGAGCAGCAAGATGCAGCTAAGAAATTTTTAGATTGGTTGGTATACAGCTCTACAGGTCAAGACATGCTTGTGAACAAACTTAACATTATACCTGCATTTAAAAATATAACTTTACAACCGCAAGATCCCCTTGCTAAATCTATTTTGCAGTATGTTAAGAGTGGTAATACTTTAGAGTTTATGACTACATTGCCACCTGACCATTGGTCAAAGTTAGGAGCTTCAATGCAGAAGTATTTGGCAGGCAAAATTGACAGAAAAGGCTTGATTAACGAAATAGAAAATTATTGGAAAAATATTCAATAATATGTAAGGTTTGATTGAATAACGGATAGAATGTTATTGTCTATCCGTTATTCAATATAAAAGTGTGAAGGAGGATATGAATGTGAATCAAGAAAAAACTTTGTTGGCTAAACTCAAAACGTACTTGATATTTGCAGGACCTACTACCTTTGCTTTTCTCACAGTAATAATACTACCGTTTTTATATGGAATATATTTAACTTTTACTGATTGGAACGGTATTTCTGCTACACATTCTTTTGTAGGTTTTCAAAATTATTTACAAGCATTCAAAGACAAAGTATTTTGGACATCTTTTTTATTGACATTAAAATATGTATTTTTCACAGTAATATTAATTAACGTTATAGCATTTTTCTTAGCATATATGTTGACAAGTGGCGTAAAAGGCCAAAATTTCTTTAGAGCAGGATTTTTTACTCCCAATTTGATAGGCGGGATATTATTAGGCTTTATATGGCAATTTATTTTTTCAAACATTTTAGTATATTTAGGAAAATCATATGATATACCGATTTTGTCAGGTTCTTGGCTGTCAGATCCTGACAAAGCTTTTTGGGCTTTGGTTATTGTGACAGTTTGGCAGTATACTGGTTATATGATGGTGATATATATTTCAGGTTTTATGAATATACCGAGAGATTTGTTAGAGGCGGCAAGTATAGACGGTGCAAATTTTTATCAAAGATTAAAAAATGTAATACTTCCGTTAATGGCGCCTTCTTTTACTATAAGTGTTTTTTTGACTTTACAAAGAGGGTTTATGGTTTACGATATAAACTTGGCTTTGACAAATGGAGGGCCTTACAAAAGCACCGAACTCATATCACTTCATATATATAACACTGCTTTTTTAAGTCAACAGTATGGTATTGGTCAAGCAGAGGCGTTTTTCCTCTTTTTTGTGGTAGCGGCTGTGACGTTGCTTCAAGTGTATTTTAGCAAAAAGCTGGAGGTGGAAAATTGATGGAAAAGAATAATCGCCTACTTAATGGAATAAAATTTTTTGCTTTAAGTATTTTTTTGGTACTTTATATATTTCCATTTTTTATAGTTTTAATTAATTCCTTTAAAGAGAGAAAGGAAATACTAGAAAACCCACTCAAGCTTCCGTCGGTGCTGAATTTAAGCAATTACATTGATGCTTTTACAAAAATGAATTATATGCATGCTTTTTTGAATTCTTTGATTATAACTGCTTTTAGTGTATTTTTGATTACATTGCTGTCATCAATGACTGCTTATATATTTGTGAGAAAAAAGTGGAAGTTCAATCAGTTTATGTTCTTTTTTATGGTGGCGTCTATGATTATTCCTTTCCAAGGGATAATGATACCCCTTGTAAAAATATATGGTTCTATCGGGATGATGAATAGCAAATGGGCATTGATTTATATGTATGTAGGTTTTGGTGCATCTTTGGCTGTATTTATGTATCACGGTTTTATAAAGAGTATACCATTGGAATTAGAAGAAGCTGCTACTATTGATGGATGCAGCCAGCTTCAGACTTTCTTTAAAATTGTTTTTCCGCTTTTAAAGCCAGTAACAACAACAATAGCTATATTGGATATATTATGGATATGGAATGACTTTCTATTGCCATATTTAGTACTTATGGCACCAGAGCAGAGAACTTTACCGCTATCTGTTTTCTATTTTTATGGAACTTACACGATTGAATATGGGCCTGCTATGGCAGCTCTTATGTTAGCTACAATTCCTGTAATAATTGTATATTTACTAATGCAAAAGCAGATTATAGAAGGCGTTTTAAAGGGTTCAATAAAATAAAGGTCTGGAGGTAGTAGAATTGGAATTGAGAAATATAAATGATGCAAATAAGTATATTCAAGCAAATAAGAGTAGATTAAATTTACAATATAGATTGAAATACCATCTAATGGGTGAATATGGTTGGATTAATGACCCTAATGGATTTATATATTACAAGGATAATTACCATTTGTTTTATCAGCACAACCCTTATGATGCAGTTTGGGGGCCGATGCATTGGGGGCATGCGATTAGTAAGGATTTGGTTAAATGGACTTATCTTCCAATAGCGTTAGTGCCGGGAGATGATTTTGACAAAGATGGGTGTTTTTCAGGTAGTGCCATTGAAAAAGACGATATGTTATGTTTGCTGTATACTGGACACATATATACAGGACCTGATAAGAGTAAAAATTATAAGCAGGTTCAAAATTTGGCTTACTCGAAAGATGGTATTAATTTCGTAAAATATAGTAAAAATCCTGTAATTGGAGAAAAGCAAATTCCAGAAGAAGCAAGTAAAAAGGATTTTAGAGACCCTAAAGTTTTTAAAAACGGACAATATTATTACATGATGTTAGGTTCAAATGATGGAAATGGACACGGGCAGGTATTATTGTATAAATCAACAAATTTAAAAGATTGGGATTTTGTAAATATACTTGCGAGAGGGAATGAAAACACAGGTTACAATTGGGAATGTCCTGATTTATTTGAATTACAGGGCAGGCATGTACTGATGGTATCTGCAGAACATATAAAAACTAGAGGGAATGATTTTAATAGTACTCACTCATCTATATATTTTATTGGAGATTTAGACATAAACAAAGGGATATTTAAGTTTGATATTGATGGTTATCAACAGATTGACTATGGATTTGACTTTTATGCTCCACAAACTACTAGTGATAAATTGGGAAGAAGGCTTATGGTTGCATGGATGGATATGTGGGGGGAAGTTATGCCAACACAGGAAAGAGGCCATAATTGGGCTGGAGCCATGACATTACCAAGGGAAATTTTAATGGTTAATGGTAAATTATATTTTAGGCCGATTAAAGAAATAGAAAACTACAGAAAAAATCATTATAAGCTTATAAACTTAAAGATAGATGGAGAAAAAAACTTAGACACATATGGTGACTGTTATGAACTTGAAGTTGAGTTTGAGGGGGGTAAAGCAGAGGAATTTGGTTTAAAAATAAGAAAAGGAGACAATGAAGAAACTATTTTATCATATAAAAGAGATGAATCATTATTTATATTTGACCGCAATAAATCAGGTATAGGACCTAAAGGAGAAAGGAAAATAAATGTAGCTTTAAAAAATAATAAACTTAAACTCAGAGTATTTGTAGATGTAAGTTCGGTTGAGATATTTATTAATGATTGGGAAAAAGTAATGAGTGGAAGGATATATCCTAGCAAAAATTCAGTGAATATATCTGTATATTCCAAAGGGGAATGCAAAATTAATTATTTAAATAAATGGGATATTGTTGTAGATTAAATTTATTGATAAATTTAAAGTGAGCGTTACCACAGTGTAAAATAAAATCTGTGTGGGGTGATTATAATGTATGATGTTATAGCTTTAGGTGAGTTGCTGATTGATTTTACTCCTGCAGGGTTTTCTGATAATGGAAATACACTATTTGAAATGAATCCTGGGGGAGCACCTGCAAACGTGTTAACTGCTGTTACAAAATTAGGAGGAAAAGGTGCTTTTATAGGTAAAGTAGGTGATGACCAATTTGGATATTTTTTAAAAAAAGTGCTTGAAAATAATCAAATTAATACTGACGGTTTAGAATTTACTACAAAAGCAAATACAACTCTTGCTTTTGTACATCTTGATGACAAAGGAGACAGAAGCTTTACTTTTTATCGAAATCCGGGAGCTGACACAATGTTGGAAGAAGAGGATATTGAACTGGATTTGATAGAAAAAGGAAAAATATTTCATTTTGGGTCTTTATCTATGACAGATGAACCTGCGAGAAGTGCCACATTAAAAGCTATTGAATATGCAAAACAAAATAAAAAAATTATTTCATATGACCCAAATTGGAGGCCACCTTTATGGGAAAATGAAACTGTTGCGAAAAAAGAAATGGTTTTGGGATTACAATATGCAGATATAGTGAAACTATCTGAAGACGAACTACAATTTCTAACTGGAGAATCAAACTTGGAATATGGCAGTAAAACATTATTTGATATGGGGATAAAACTAGTTTTAGTAACTTTAGGAGCAAAAGGTTGCTATTATAGACATACATCGGGCACAGGACATATACCTGCATATCGTGTAAATGTGGTAGATACAACAGGAGCTGGAGATGCTTTTTTAGGAGGAGTTCTTTATAATATATCAAAAATAGATTATCCCATAGAGAAATTAAAAACTCAAGAACTCGAAAAAATTATTGACTTTGCTAATGCTACCGGTGGCCTATGTACAACTAAAAGAGGAGCAATTCCTGCAATGCCAACATTAGAAGAAGTAAAATATTTACTAGTACATGGTGTAAAATCGTTGTAAAATATGCCATTAGTCCATATAAAAATTTTGTAGGCTAAATTAAGCGAAAGAAAAGCGATTTTAATACACTTACTGTCTCAAAGAAAACTTTAATTGTAATGACGATAAAGGTATAATAGAAAAGGAGATAAAAAGTAGTAATAGAAGGTGATAGACATGCCAACTATAAAAGACGTAGCGAAAAAAGCAGGAGTTACTGTTACGACTGTATCAAGGGTTTTAAATAACAGAGGCTATATAAGCGAGGTAACGAGAAAAAAAGTCTATGAGGCGATGAAAGAATTAAATTACCAGCCTAACGAATTAGCAAGGTCCTTATACAGAAAAAAATCCTATTTAATAGGTTTATTAATTCCCAATGTATCACATCCTTTTTTTGCAGAATTGACCGGTTATATAGAATATTATGCTTATCAAGAAGGTTATAAAATTTTGTTGTGCAATTCTGGGCAAGATAGTAGCAAAGAAAAAGGATATATAGATATGCTGAAAAGACATCAAGTTGATGGTATAATTATTGGCAGTCATACCTTAGAAGCAGAGCAATATTTAAATGTGAAACTTCCTATAGTAGCAATTGATAGATATTATTCCAATGTACCTTATGTAGCTTCAGACAATTATAAAGGTGGAATTTTGGCTACAAAACTTTTAATACAAAAGGGATGTAAAAAAATCGCTCACATAAGCGGACCATTGATTTTGAATACACCGGCTAATAACCGTTATAAAGCGTTCAAAGATGTAGCAACACAAGAGGGTGTGGAACATTACGTTGTAGAAACAAAATTAAATAGCTTTGAAATAGAAGAATTTAAAAAAATAGTAAGAGGCCTTTTTAAAGAACATCCAGACATTGATGGTATATTTGCCAGCAGTGACTTAATCGCTGCTTCTGTAATAAGTGTGGCTAAAGAGTTAAATAAAAAAATACCTCAAGATTTGAAAATTGTAGGTTATGATGATATAAATGTTGCTAATTTGGTAGTTCCCTCTTTAACAACCGTAAGACAACCAATTAAAGAAATAGCAAGAAAAGCTATTGAACTGATATTACGCCAAATAGATGGTGAAAAGGTGGAAAAAGAAAATATTTTGCCTATAACTCTGATAGAGAGGGAGACTACGTAATTTTGACCTCTCTTGACTTTTTTATTCAATTAAATGTATAATTTTATATGCTGGCCCAAATATTGGCTTAAATGGAATATACCCTATTTATAAATTTCTGACTTTGCCAACAAGCATAGGCTTCCATACTAATGTGGAGGCCTATATTTATTATTCAGTACAAGCACAAGACAAACTATAAAATCATATATAAAAATGAGTATATAAAATTTTATATGAAAAGAGTGATCGCTATGAAAGAAGAAAAAGAAGGATTAAATGCTTATTTGCTTGTAATTGTACTTTCGTTGATTCTCTATTTCGGTTTGGGTTATGCAAAACCTGAAGAGCCAGCGATAATAATTTTTCCACTGCCAATAAGATGACATAAAAGTTATAGGGGGAGAAAATACATGTTTTCATCGGATAATTTAGAATCCCAATTGAAAGATTTGCTATTAAAGCTAGGATTAAGGGAAAATAGCGAAGAGAATGGTCAAAAAGAAAATAAGGAGGAGGATAAAGATGAAGGAGGTGGAGAACATCCTGATGTAGATGGAGGGAAAGGTGATAAAGGGAATGGGGAAAATGGTGAAAAAGATAATACAGGTGGAAAAGGAGGAGATGAAAAAAAGAAGGGAGTCTTAACCCCTTCACAGATAATGGTTATTTTAGGTATACTTAGTGGAGCTTTGGAACCTATCTCAATAATTGTGGATAGAAATCAAAATGTGCAAATTGTTTTATCAGGTACATTGATAGAAAAAATAGAATCAAAAGAGGATACGCAACCCAAAGAAGGGGATTTTTTAGACAACGTAATAAAAGCTTTGTTTTAAAAAGTGTAGTTCAAATATCATTTTTTAGCGCTTATTACTATGAAGGAGCCTTTGCCAAAGCCATATCTTACAGGTTCTTTTTCTTTTATTTCATCAAGTTTTTTAAAAATGGTCTGTGAGAAATTGAAATTTTTAAATCCTGCTTCGTAAAGCAATTCAACTATTTCACTTGTAGAATAAAACGTTGCTTCTTTGTAAAATAGACTTTTTTCTTTATTTGTTTGATATATTTTGCCAATTGTGCTCTCTCTATCTACAAAGCCTATTAAAATTGTACCGCTATTTTTAAGTACTCTAAAACATTCTTTGAAGGATTTTAGCACATCGTCTACAAAACATACAGTCGTCACCATTAAAACAAGGTCAAAAGAGTTGTCTTCAAACGGAAGATTTTCTGCTACTCCATCTACCACATTAAGACCCCGTTCTAAAGCAATTTTTCTCATTTGATAAGAAGGTTCTACTCCGCTTTTTATACCTAGAGGTACTGCAAACTTTCCAGTTCCGATTCCTACTTCCAACCCTTTTTCAAATTTCGGCATAAGCAATTTTACAGCATCTAATTCCGATTGATAGGCGTATTCATTTTTTTCAAACCATTCTTCATATCTGTCAAAATGTTTTTCAAAAGCAGATATTTTAGGCATATTTTAAGCCCCCTTCTTTTTATTATTTTCTTCCTGGATATGCTTTTTTAAATCAATCTTATTTATCAGTTCATCCTCTGGTAAATTTATTATAGATTATCTCAGTTTTTTTCGAAATAGTCTAAATTTTTATAGTAAACCTTCCATTGATTTCATTATATCATATAACAGAAATATAATGAAAATACGTGAAGAATTAAATCAGGTTTTAAAAATTCAACAATAAAAAGCTTTTTTTGGGTAAAATATTATTGACATAAGTCCATAACAGTGATATTATATAACTAGGTAATGGTCATATGACCAAAATAAAAGAGGAGGGATTGATATGCCAAGAGGAGATGGAACAGGTTTCGGTTGGTTCGGCAGAGGAAGAGGATTTAGACATATGTACTATTTAACAGGACTTCCTGGTTGGGCAAGAGGATGGTATGGTTATGGGTATCCTCAATATCCTGGCTACAATATAAATGAAAAAGATGTTTTAAGTGCCGAAGCAAAATATTTGGAAGACCAATTAAAATATATAAAAGAAAGATTGGACCAATTAGAGAAAAAAGACGATAAAAAAGAGGAATAATTAGTTTTAAAAGTCGCAGTCACGCAAGTGGCTGCTTATTTTTATGCTTTAATTTGATATAATTTGGCTAAAGTGTTATAGTAAAACAGATTAAGTGCGCTTTTTGTTTAATAAATTTATTGACATATGACAAAAATAATAATATATTAATAAATGTAAGTAACATATGTCAATAATGAAATGGAGGATGCAATATGAAAATAGCTATTTCCTCAGAAGGAAAAACTCTTGAAGCTAAGGTGGATTCAAGATTTGGACGAGCTCAATATTTTATTATAGTTGATAGTGAGACGATGGATTATAAAGTTATTGACAACGCTGCAGTAGCCCAAAGCAGTGGTGCGGGCACTAAAGCGGCACAGACTCTTATAGATGAAGGTGTACAAGTTCTCATCTCAAGCAGTGTAGGACCAAACGCTATGGAAGTATTTAAAGCAGCAGAAATTCCAGTATATAAAGCAATAGAAGGAGATGTAAAAACAAACATAGAGCTTTTTAAAAATGGAAGCCTTGAAAAGATAACAGAAGCGACAAATCAAGGACATCACCATCATTAAAAGGAGCATTGAAGATGAGAAGAGTCAAGATTTCTGTATTGAGTGGTAAAGGTGGAACAGGAAAAACAACTGTTTCTGTTAACCTTGCCAAAACTTTTAATAATAGCCTGTATGTTGATTGCGATGTAGAAGAGCCTAGCGGCTATTTATTTTTAAATCCTCAAATAGAAGATGAAAAAACGGTTGAAGTCATAATACCTGAAATAAACTCCGACAAATGCACATTATGTGGTGAGTGTGTAAAAGCGTGTAGATTTGGAGCTTTGACAAAATTAATCAAAAAAATTCTCGTGTTTGACCACTTATGCCATTCCTGCGGAGCTTGTTTTGAGATGTGTCCTTATGATGCCATAGTAGAAAAATACAAACCTATTGGAACGATAAGGAAGGGCAAAGCCCAAAGCGTAGATTTTATAGACGGAAAATTAAATTATGGAGAAGCGACTGGAGTGCCTATTTTAAAAGAGATTAATAAATTGATTGAGAATGTAGATAAACCTGTAATAGTGGATAGCCCGCCAGGGACTTCCTGCCCAGTTATACATTCTATTGAAGGAAGTGATTTGTGCATTCTGGTTACAGAACCTACCCCTTATGGTCTGCACGACTTTGATTTAGCGGTACAGCTTGTGAAACAGATGGGTATTCCTATGGCCGCTGTCATTAATAAAGCTGGGGAAGGGGACAATATTATCGAGGAATACTGCGAAAAAGAAGGCATAAAAGTTTTAGCGAAGATTCCTTTTAAAAAAGAGTTTGCAGAGGCCTATTCAAAAGGTAAATTGTTGATTGAGGTTAATGAAGAGGTAAAAGGAATATTTGAGAAATTGACGACTGATGCATTGGAGTTGATAAAAAAATGAAGCAGTTAGCAATTTTAAGCGGGAAAGGTGGTACAGGGAAGACCACAGTTGCCACTACGTTGAGCACCATTGTCAAAAATAAGATTATGGCGGATTGTGACGTAGAAGCTCCTAACCTAAATATAGTTTTGCAAGGAGAAATAATAGAAAAGCAAGACTTTTACGGTAAAGAGACGGCTGTGATTGACAAAAACAAGTGCATAGAATGTGGGATGTGTGAAGAGCTTTGCCGCTTTAATGCGATTTCTAATTTTGAAGTAAATCCTTATTATTGTGAAGGTTGTGGCCTTTGCATGTATAAATGCCCTGTTGAAGCGATTAAATTGGTAGAGGAAAAAACAGGCCATGTAGTATATGCCAAGACAAAGTCGGGAGAAAAAGTAGTATATGCAGAGCTTTTTCCTGGAGCAGATGGTTCAGGGAAATTGGTGACAGAGGTGAGAAAGAAGGCGAAGGAAGTAAGTGACGATAACGATGAGTATTTGATAATTGATGGCACTCCAGGAATAGGATGTCCTGTCCTTGCTTCTGCTACGGGTGTTGATTTGGTATTAATTGTTGCAGAACCTACACTTTCTGGTTTTGCTGACATGAAGAGAGTATTGTCAGCGATAGAAAGCTTTAAAGTTCCTTCCGTGGTGTGTGTCAATAAATGGGATTTAAATAAAGAAGTATCACAACAAATAGAAAAATATTGTGAGGAAAACAACATTGTGGTTGTTGGGAAAATAGATTTTGATGAAACGGTTGTAAAAGCTTTAAAAAATTTACAAAGCTTAAGTAGTAATCCTGACAGCACTGCTTACCAGCAAATTTATAAAATGTGGCTTAGGATTAAAGAAATTTTAGATGAAGGGGTGGAAAGTAAATGAAAATTGCTGTTGCTTCAGAAGGCGAAGAAGTTTCAATGCATTTTGGACATTGTGAAGGTTTTTGGATTTTTGATGTGGAGAATGGTAAAATAAAGGACTCTACTTTTTTACCTAATCCCGGTCATAGGCCAGGATTTCTCCCAGAGTTTTTAAAAGACAAAGGAGTTGATTGTATAATTTCTGGAGGAATGGGGACCAGTGCTATTGAGCTTTTTAATAGTTATGGAATAGATGTAATAACTGGCGCTGAAGGAAATGCTACAGAAGTGGCAGAAAAGTACATCAATGGTACTTTGATATCTTCTAACAGCCCTTGTGAAAAACACGAACATCACCATTAAAGAAGAGAGGAGAGAATAATTGGAAATACAAGTGCTTATAGAAAATGTGGTTTTTAATAAAAATTTTGTAGCAGAACATGGATTATCAATTTTAGTAAAAAAAGATGATAAAGAAGTTTTGCTGGATACCGGCCAGAGTGAAAACTTTATAAAAAATTGCGGTTTAATGGGTATAGAGGTGGGAAGAATAGAAAAAGTGATCCTTACCCATGGGCATTATGACCACATCGGAGGACTAAAAGGGTTACTTGAAAAGAATCCCAATGTAAAAATATATGCTCATAAGCGGATTTTAGATAAAAAATATGCATTGAGGAAAAATGGAAATATAGATGAGATAGGTTTTAATTTAGCAATTTATAATAAATACAAAAATAATTTTGTGCTAATAGATGAAGATACAGAAGTAGAAAAAGGTTTTTTTGTGATCACAAACATTGACATAGTTTATGACAATGAATTCACTACTAAGAATTTTTTAATTGAAGAAAAAGGAGAAAAAATAGAAGATAAATTTTTAGACGAGGTTTTTGTAGTAGTAAAAGAGGAAGATGGAATTAATGTAATTACAGGATGTTCCCATGCAGGTATATTAAATATTTTGAGAACGGCAAAAAGGCGTTTTGAAGGAAGTTCTCTCAAGTCATTAATTGGAGGTTTTCATTTAAGAGGTATGCCAGAAGAAGAAATCATAGAAATAGCCAAAAAAATAGATAGTTATGGAATAAAGAAAATATATACAGGTCATTGTACGGGAATAGACGAATATGGAATCCTAAAATCTGTTTTAAAAGACAAACTATCTTATTTGACTACCAGTTCATCAATTATTGTTTAACAGATGAGGAGGACTTTTTGTGATAAAAGTAGCAATAGGCTCTAACGACAAGATACATTTATCAGATAAGCATTTTGGCATGAGCAAGTATTTTATAATCTTTGAAGTAGATGAAAATAATAGCTACAAAAAAGTTGAAGGAAGGGAAAATCCCTATGGGGGAGATAAACATAAACATGCTGAGACAGATGAGATAATGGAAGTTTTAAAGGACTGTCAAGTTTTTATTGGCAAGGCAATGGGTAAAGAGAGCCAAAGGAGAATAAAAGAAGAATGGAATAAAACTCCTATAGTAGCGAAAGATGTAGACACTGTTGAGGAAGCTATAGAACTTTATTCTAAAAAATTTTTGTAAAGAAAGGAACGATTGTTATTTAATATTTTTTTACGATAGCCTTTATCTTTTCCAATTGTCCTATTTTGGGATAAAATAAGCTTTTTGATATTTTCAAGGCTATTTACAGCTTCAGAGGGATTGTCAGGTACTTTTCCAGGATAAAGTTTATATAAATTTTTATACTCATCTATACCTATATTTGGCATTATTACATTAGCTCCACACTTTAGTCCTTTAATATAACCTGCTTTGTCTTTAACAGCCAAAGCAGTAGTAGCAGGTATGTTAATGTCAGGCAATAGTAGTCTTGATAAAGCCAACATTTTTAATACAATTTCCACATTGCCGCCTTTTTCCCTTTCTAAAGGTGTGTTTTCGCAAGGTATAAAAGGACCTATTCCTAGCATATCTGCATCTATTTTTTTAAAGAATATGAGGTCTTGTGCCAGCATTTCTAACGTATAAAACAATTGTTAATAAAAAATCAATAAAATTGTTAAACTATTTTCTTAACAAATTTTTGATATTTTATTGACATAAGTTTATTATAATCCTATAATTTACGTAGAGGTACCCTACAGGGTAGGGGGTAGTTTCTAGCAAAATGCAAAATATAGGAGGTAATAGAAGTGATGGAAACTGATGTTTTGGTCATTGGAGGAAGCGCAGGTGGAATTTTAGCAGCTTTATCTGCTAAAAAAACTTACAAAGATAAGAAAGTTACTGTTGTAAGAATGGGAGAACGGGTAATGGTTCCTTGCGGTATTCCGTACATTTTTGGAACATTAAAAGACACATCTAAAAATGTTATACCCGATGCAATGCTTACCAATGCTGGTATTGATTTAATAATAGATGAAGTTCTTTCAATTGATAGGGAAAACAAAAAAGTTAATGCTAAAAAGAGTGGAGAAATTTCCTACAAAAAACTAATTTTAGCGACAGGTTCTTTGCCAATAGTTCCTATTTTTATACCAGGGCATGACTTAGAAAATGTATTTACAATAAAAAAAGACGAAGAATACTTAAAATTTGTTCAGCAAAAGATTAACGAGGCTCAGGATGTTGTAGTAATTGGCGGTGGATTTATTGGTGTTGAAATGGCAGAGCAGGTGCAACTTCTTGGCAAAAATGTAACAATAATTGAGGTTGCTGACAAGCTTTTGTGGCAAGCCTTTGACCCTGAATATAGTGATATGGCAGAAGCTACATTAAAAGAACATGGTATAACAATAAAAACAAATACAAAAGTTACAAAACTTATAGGGGATACAAAAGTAAAAGAAGTAGAACTGCATACAGGTGAAAGAATAAAAGCTGACGTTGTCATATTAGCTATGGGAGTGAAACCAAATACTAAGTTAGCTGAAGCTGCAGGTATAAAACTCAATGAAAGAGGAGCAATAACAGTTGATGAATACATGAGAACTAACGATCCAGATATATTTGCTGTTGGTGACTGTGCAGAAAAGAAGTGTTTCTTTACAAGAAAGAATGTTCCTATACTTCTTGCCTCTACTGCGGCTAATGAGGCAAAAATTGCAGGTGTAAATGTATTTCAATTAAGATTGGTTAGGGAAAATAAAGGTACAATAAGTGCTTTTTCTACAAAGATATACAATACTGCTTTTGCTGCTGCAGGTCTTACAGAAACGCAAGCAAAAGCTGAAGGCTTTGATATAGTAATCGGAGAATTTAGCACAATGGACAAACATCCTGGAACTTTGCCTAATGCAAAGAGTGTGAAGATAAAATTGATTTTCTCAAGATATTCTGGAGTCATGTTAGGAGCTCAAATAGCAGGAGGAGAAAATGTTGGTGAAATGATTAATATTTTAAGTCTTGCAATACAAAAAGGAACAACAGCGTCAGAATTAAATACCTTCCAAGTGGCGACACATCCACTACTCACATCTTCTCCTGTGTCATACCCAATAAATTCAGCTGCTTTAGATGCTATGTCAAAGATATGAGAATTTTAAGAATTAAAAAAACAGGCCAAATTTGGTCTGTTTTTTTAATGCCTATTGTTTTCGCTATTTTTTTGTGTTATAATTTTTAAAAAAGTAACACCGTATTATACTACTCGTATACATTATACATGGACCGATAATAGTAAAAATTTATTAATGGAGGGGTAATTAGTGTCAAAACAATTAAAAAAATTTAATGGAATAGTTGCTATTTTGTTAGTGATTGTCATTTCTTTGACAGCTTGTAGTAAAGCTTCACAAAATCAATCTCAAACTTCTCAAACTTCCAAGGAAACAGTTCAAACAGTTACAGATTTAGTTGGAAGACAGGTAGAGATAAAGACCCCAGTACATAAAGTTGTAGGGATAGGTCCAGGAGCTTTAAGACTTATAACCTATATAGATGGGATTGATAGAGTCGCAGGAGTAGAAAATATAGACAAAAAACTTGTAGATGGTAGAACCTACAATATGATTTTTCAAGAGAAATTAGCTCAACTTCCTACTATTGGACAAGGTGGTCCTGATTCTACAGCAGATGCAGAGAAATTAGTTGAAGTAAATCCTGACGTTATTTTTGTGATATCTTTGCTCGACAAAGCCAAAGCTGATGACTTGCAGGCCAAAACAGGAATTCCTGTGGTAGTTTTAAGCTATGGCAAACTCGGTACTTTTGAAGAGGATGTATATACCTCATTAGAGATTATAGGAAAGATTATGGGAAAAGAGGATAGAGCTAAAGAAGTAGTTGACTACATCAAAGGAATTCAAAAAGATTTACAGGACAGGACAAAGGATATATCAGAGGATAAAAAGCCAACTGTTTATATAGGTGCACTAGGATTTAAAGGTGCACACGGTATAGAGAGTACACAAGGGAATTATCCGCCTTTTATGGCTGTAAATGCAAAAAATGTAGCTGATACTTTAGGACAAAAAGGAAGTATCATGATAGAAAGAGAAAAATTATTAGATTGGAATCCTGATATAATATTCATTGATGAAGGGAACTTTGATTTAGTTAAACAAGATTATCAAAAAAATACTGATTTTTATAAAAGTTTGAAGGCTGTTAAAAATGACAATGTATATGGAATTTTACCTTACAACAATTACACTACAAATATTGACACAGCTTTGGTAGATTCCTATTGGGTTGGAAAAGTTCTTTATCCAGAAGCATTTAAAGATATCGATCCTGTAGAAAAGGCAAAAGAAATTTATAGTTTGTTTTTTGGAGATTACGGAAAAAATGTGTATGACAAAATGGAAGAAGTGTATGGGGGTTTTGAAAAAATTAAGTTTTAGAGTATAACATAATTCCTCCGCTTTTCGAGTGGGGGAATTACAAAGATAAGGGGATGAAGCTTTGAGACAGTCATTTATATATACTGTACCGGATAGCTATAATAAATATATCAAAAGAAAAATATTGATTATATTTTTAACAGCTTTGGCTACATTTGTACTTGCAGTATATGCTATAAATGCAGGTTCGGCTGGCATTAGTACCTATGATGTCATAAAAACGTTGTTAGGTAAGGGAGAAGAGAGATTTCGTATCATAGTTTGGAAAATTAGGATGCCAAGGGTTTTAACAGCAATTGTAGCAGGAATTGGTCTTTCAGTTGCAGGATGTGTAACCCAAAGCATTTTAAGAAATCCCTTAGCCTCTCCTTTCACTTTAGGTATTTCTCAAGGAGCAGCTTTTGGAGCAGCAGTAGCTATAATTGTGTTTGGTGCAGGTAGTACTGCAAATTCTGATTCTGTGATTATAAACAATCCTTATTTAGTAGTCTTTTTTGCTTTTTTGGGTTCTATGGGTTCGACAATGGTTGTATTGATGTTGGCAAAAAGCTTTAGAGTAACTCCTGAAGCGATGGTTTTGGCAGGAGTAGCTTTAGGGTCTTTGTTTTCAGCAGTTACTATGATTTTGCAGTATTTTGCTGATGATGTAAAAGTGGCTTCTGTAGTTTTTTGGACATTTGGAGATATAGGAAGGGCATCATGGAAGGATTTGGGCATAATGTCTGTAGTTATAAGTATTTCTCTGATATATTTTATGTTTAACAGATGGAACTATAATGCTTTAGACAGTGGAGAAGAAACGGCAAAAGGTCTTGGAGTTGACGTGGAAAGAGTAAGATTATTAGGGATGTTTGTCTCTTCTTTAATTGCTGCCGTCATTACCTCTTTTGTAGGAATTATAGGCTTTATTGGACTTATTGGACCTCACATAATGAGAAGATTAATTGGAGGAGACCATAGATTTTTAATTCCTGCTTCTTCTGTAATGGGAGGTTTAATACTTTTAGCATCAGACACTTTAGGCAGAACTATTATTTCACCGGTAGTATTACCTGTGGGAGCTATAACCTCCTTTTTGGGAGCACCGGTTTTCCTCTATGTGCTTTCAAGGGGGTATAAGAGATGATTTTAGATATAGATGGCATTGAATTCAGTTATACCAGTGTGCCCGTTTTAAAAGATGTTAAATTTACTCTTCAAAGAGGGGAGTTACTTTCTATTTTAGGAAACAATGGGGCGGGGAAATCTACTCTTTTGAAGTGTATAAATAAAATTCTAAAACCTCACAAAGGAGCAATATATATCGAAAAAGATGAAATTTCAAAATTAAGTAGAATAGAGACAGCTAAAAAAATAGGATATGTGGCGCAAAGGAATGAGAATGGTCGATTTACTGTATTTGATGCGGTACTTTTAGGAAGAAAGCCTCATATAAAGTGGGATGTGACTGAAAGGGATATAAAGATTGTAAATGAGGTGTTAAAAAAATTTGATTTAGAAAAATTATCACTGTGCTATTTGAATGAGTTAAGTGGAGGAGAATTGCAAAAGGTAGTCATAGCGAGGGCTTTAGTACAGCAACCTATTGTAATGCTTTTGGATGAGCCGACAAATAATTTGGATTTGAAAAACCAAATCGAGGTTTTAAGAATTATAAAAGACACGGTGAAAGAGCAAAATATAGCAGCAATTGTTATAAGCCACGATTTAAATTTGGCACTTAGATTTTCTGATAAATTTTTACTTTTAAAAGATAATACCATTTTTGTCTATGGTGGGATAGAAGTCATGACAGAAGAAAATATAGAGGCTGTATATGGGATTCCTGTTGCAGTAGAAACCTGCCGAGGAGTACCCGTTGTCATTCCACTTTAACAGCTCGGACAAGGGGGACGGTTCCTTCCGTCTGAGTTTTCGGACATGAAGAACCGTCCCTTCCGTCTGAACTTTCATTCCACTTTAACGGAAAGGAAGGGGTAATTGCCGTGGAATTGATATCTATAGGTGTGATACACAGTCCTTATAAAAAGAGAGGGGAAGCGCCTCATCAAGGAAGGGTGAGCGATAAGGAAGCAATGTTGGAAATATACCCTGAGTTTCAAGACGGGCTTCATGATATAGAGAGTAAAAAGCACATAATAGTTCTTTACTGGTGCCATTTAGGGAAAAGAGATGTCATAAAAACTGTCACTCCATGGGGGCCGGAGGTAAAAGGAGTATTTGCCACTCGTTCTCCTTCAAGGCCAAACCCTATAGCTTTTTGTGTGGCTGACATTGTAAAAATTGAAGGAAATAAACTTTATGTAAAAGGTGTAGATGCCTTAGATGGAAGTCCTATACTGGATATAAAGCCTTATGTTTATGAACTTGACAGTATAAAAGGTCCAGAGGATACATTGTAATATACCCTTCAATACAGTTAAAATATGTGGCAATACACTACGGAGAATGAGATAAGATTTAAGGAGGGGAAAAAGGTCTGTATAGATTGCTTTGAAGAATAACCCCCTTGCACAGGGGAGAGGGATATGCTATAATTTTTTTAGCGAATATTGTATACAGTATACAAGAGGTGAATAAAATGAAAGCAATTTATACTTGTGGAATATGTCCTAAAAAGCCTTGTGCTAAAGGGGAGGCTAATTTCCCGAAAAATTGCCCTACTGTTGAAAGAAGGGATATAGTAGAACAATCTGTAGCAATATATAAACAAGATGAAATGGTTCATAAAATAATGAACTTTGCCAATACTCTTCCTAAAAAGAAAAATGGAGAGTTGAGAAGTAGAACTGAGGAAATAATAGAGTTTATTAAACAGATGGGATTTAAAACTATTGGCGTTGCATTTTGTTATTCTATGAGTAAAGAAGCGAAACAATTTGTAAAATTATTAGAACAATATGATTTAAAAATTGTTCCTGTTTGCTGTAAAGTCGGTTCTATTGATATAGAAGATATAGACATTCAAAAAGATAAAGAGGGATTTGTTGCTACTTGCAATCCTATAACACAGGCAGAGATAATGAACCAAGAAAATACAGAACTCAATGTAGTAATAGGTCTTTGCGTAGGCCATGACATACTTTTTAATAAATATTCTAAAGGGTTAGTCACAACACTGGTGGCAAAGGACAGAAAATACGCTCATTGTCCTGTAAAAGGATTAGAAGCTGTTAATGCGTAATTTAGTGGAAAGAGGCATTAGGCTTTTTGTATGAAGCCTCTTTTTTTATTGACATATGTCAATAAAAGGTGTATATTTAAATTGAACATATGTTAAAAATATGGTGGTCTATGATGGATAAAAACAAAAACGATTTGATGTCATTAATAATAAAAACATTGAAAGCAAGTGGCTTAAAGATAACTGAGAAACGCCAAATTTTGATAGAGGTATTTTTGAAGAGCCCTAATATTCATTTTGATTTTGATACACTCCTTGAGGAAGTTAGGAAAGAATGGTCCCATTATGGTGTAGCAACTCTTTATAGGAATTTAAGAATTTTTGTAGGCAAGGGAATATTATCAGAAAATATAATAGAAAACAAAAAATACTATGAACTTAAAATGTTTAACAAAAAAAAGATTCACGCTCATTTAATTTGCAAATATTGTGGTAGTATAGACGAATATTACAGCCCAGATTTGGTAAAGTATATAAAAATGATAGATAAAAAATATGACTTTGATGTGTATTATGGAGAATTGAATTTTTATGGAATATGCAGTAATTGTAAAAGGACTATAAAAAATGATTTAAAATAGGCAAAAATAATTGC
>NZ_AVAF01000091.1 GCF_000445185.1 Thermoanaerobacter sp. A7A | reverse complement strand
TGCAAAATATCTCCTTTACGAAAGTTTGTCTAAAGTCTGAAATAGGCAAAAATAATTGCCTATTTTATTTTTTATATTGACAATGCAAGAAAGCAGTGGTATACTACATGTTGAGGATATTAATAAATAATATACTAGATTTTGTGCAAAATAGAATATACACAGATACAGGTGCCCAATTTCAAAGGGAAATTGGGTTAAAAGGGAAGCAGGTGAGAATCCTGCACGGTCCCGCCACTGTGATGGTGAGCTCTTTACAAAAAGCCACTGCCTGGTACTTCCTTTTAGGTAAGTGGAGTAAAAAAAACAGACAAAGGAACCGTCACATTGTCTTCTTGCCTTTTTGTTTTGATTTGTAAAACATTGGGGAATATTGGGTGCCGGGTGGGAAGGCGTAAAGAGCGATGAACCTAAGTCAGGAGACCTGCCTGTATTTGGATTACACTTGCTCTACGGTCGATAGAGGAGGTGAGGTACTTTGTACACCTCTTAACTTGCCGTAGAAGTTAAGGGGTTTAATTAATTTTTACAAAAGAATGGAGGCTTAAAATCATGAAAATTGCTATGAAGGTTATAAAAAGAGATGGAAGGGAAGTTGAGTTTGATAAGATAAAGATTGCAAATGCTATATACAAAGCTTTTAAAGCAGTGGGAGAAGGGGAATACAAAGATGCCCTTGAAATAGCAGATGAAGTGACAGAGTACGTAGAAAATAATTTAGAAGGAATAGCCAGTGTAGAGCAGATTCAAGATATTGTAGAGCAATACTTAATAAAGCATGATCATGCTAAAGCGGCAAAGGCCTATATTTTATACAGAAAACAGCATCAAGAGATAAGAGAATTTAAAAAAATGTTTATGGACATTGAAAAAATGGTGGATGAATATATAGGGAAGCAAGATTGGAGAGTAAATGAAAATAGCAATATGAGTTATTCACTTCAAGGTTTAAATAATCATATCTCCAGTACGATAACAGCTTATTACTGGTTAAATAAAATATATCCTTCAGAAGTTAGAGATGCCCATGTAAATGGAGATTTGCACATTCATGACTTAGGCCTTTTATCTGTGTATTGCTGTGGATGGGATTTAAGGGATTTACTGCTTTCTGGATTTACAGGGGTAGAGGGGAAAGTTCAAAGCAAACCTCCAAAGCACTTTAGGTCTGCTCTTGGACAGATTGTCAATTTTTTCTATACACTTCAAGGGGAAGCAGCCGGTGCACAAGCTTTTTCTAATTTTGATACCTATTTGGCACCTTTTATATATTACGATAATCTTTCTTACAAAGAGGTTAAGCAAGCTTTACAGGAGTTTATATTTAACATAAATGTTCCAACTAGAGTGGGATTTCAAACTCCTTTTACAAACATAACTATGGATCTTGTGGTACCGGAGATTATGGCAGATGAACCTGTTATAATTGGCGGTCAATTGATGGATAAAACGTATAAAGAATTTCAAAAAGAAATGGACATGCTAAATATAGCATTTACAGAAGTTATGATGGAAGGAGATGCCAGCGGCAGGATATTTACTTTTCCAATACCCACTTATAATATAACTAAAAATTTTGACTGGAATAGTCCTGTCATAAATAAAATAATGGAAATGACTGCGAAGTACGGTTTGCCTTATTTTAGCAATTTTGTAAATAGTGATTTAGATCCCAATGATGTGCGTAGTATGTGCTGTCGGTTGAGGTTGGACAACAGAGAATTAAGAAAGCGTGGGGGAGGGCTTTTTGGAGCGAATCCTCTTACAGGTTCAATAGGAGTTGTAACAATAAATATGCCAAGAATAGGGTATTTATCAAAATCAAAAGAAGAGTTTTTCCAAAGGTTAGAAAGACTTATGGATATTGCAAAAACAAGCCTTGAAATAAAAAGAGAAATTTTAGAGAAGATGACTGAAATGGGATTGTATCCTTATTCAAAATTTTACTTAAGAGATATAAAAAAGAGATTTGGATTTTACTGGCAAAACCATTTTAACACGATAGGACTCATTGGAATGAATGAAGCACTATTAAATTTCATGGGAATAAGCATAGCCAGTGAAGAGGGAAGGAAATTTGCACTTGAAGTATTAGATTTTATGAGGCATAAATTAGAACAATATCAATTAGAATCTAATTTCATGTACAATTTAGAAGCCTCCCCTGCAGAAGGAGCTTCCTATAGATTGGCTAAAAAAGATAAAGAATTATTCCCCGATATAATAACTGCAGGTAGCGATGTGCCTTACTATACAAATTCAACACAGCTCCCTGTAGACTTTACGGAAGATATATTTACTGCTTTAGACTTACAAGAAGAGTTACAAACAAAATACACAGGAGGTACAGTATTTCACGGATTTATTGGAGAGAGTATAAATGATGTTACTACCTGCAAAGCTCTAGTCAGAAAAATAGCTTATAATTATAGAATTCCTTATTACACTATAACTCCAACTTTTTCAATCTGTGAAGACCATGGGTATATTTCTGGGGAACATTTTGAATGTCCTTACTGTGGGAAAGAATGTGAGGTTTACAGCCGCGTAGTTGGATATTATAGGCCAGTAAAGAATTGGAATGAAGGAAAGAAAAAAGAGTTTAAGGACAGAAAGGAATTTGTTGTATGATGTACGATTTTATGCCTGTTTCTTTTGCTGATTTCCCAGGGAAAATTGCAGCCACTGTTTTTGTAAGTGGCTGCAATTTTAAGTGTCCTTACTGCCATAACTCTTATTTAATTCAAATAAGGGAAGGTATACGGAGTGAAAAGGAGTTTTTTGACTACCTTAAAAAGAGAGCAAATTTGATAGAAGGAGTGTGTATTACAGGCGGAGAACCTACTCTTTGGAAAGGATTAAAAGATTTTATAAAAAATATAAAGGACTTAAATTTTGAGGTTAAGCTTGACACTAATGGATCAAGGCCACAAGTGTTAGAAAATTTATTAGATGAAAGATTGCTCGATTATATAGCTATGGATATAAAGGCGCCAATAGAAAAATATGGCATATTTTTAAAAAACAAAAAAGATATAGATAATATTCAAAAAAGTGTAGAGATAGTTAAAAATTCTAATATAGATTACGAATTTAGAACTACTGTAAATGACAAACTACTTACTTTAGAAGATTTTAAGGCTTTAGCTGATTGGATTTCTCCTGCGAAAAGGTATGTTTTACAAATGTACAAGTATGATGAGGGAGTATTAGATAAGGAGAAAAGTGGAATTCAAGAATGTGATATTAACTTTTTAAAAAAAATAAAAGAAAAACTGAATGGAAATTTTGGCGAAATATTAATAAGAGTATGAGAGAGGTGCCTCTCTCTTTTTTATTTTCGTAAAACTGAAATTTGCTGATAGACATAAATTGAAAATGGATTTATAATGTATTTAGAAACATTTGTTTTTCTAGGGAGAGAGGAAATAGGATGTTTAATAATATACATTTTTCTCTAAATTACCAAATATTAATTTTACTGATATTAGGTGTATTTTATTTAATAGTACATAATGCAGAAAAAGAAAAATACATTTTATTTTGGGGAAGTGCATGGGGGCTTGATTTAATAAGATACGCTATGGAATATGCAATAGAATATGGGGCTTTGCCTAATACATTTTTGACACAGGTGATAGTATATGGTTTGCTTGTAACAAGTTCTATATTGTTTACTTATGGCTTTCAATTTTTTTTTGAAGTAAATTTTTTGCAAAAGGGTTTATGGATTATTTCATTAAGTTTAGGGTGGTATTCAGTAAATAAAATTTTAGGAAGCAGTAATTATATAGCTGTGATTCCAATGTATGTTTTTTTAGGAGTTATAAGTATATTTGCTGGTACATTGATATTTAAAAATTTCAAAGTCTCAAAAGTGATTTCTAGTTTAATCATAGGAATATTACTTGTTTTAATGGGTATTCGTGAGTGTGCTTATCCCATTATAACACACTTTAATTTGATAAATTATTTAGTTGATTTTGACCTTTTGTATTCCTTAAAAATTACATTAGCGATTGTTTTACTAATTCATTTCTATGAAATTGCAAACAGTATGTTAGCCATTATCTTTAACAAACAAGAAGAACTTAAGGAATCTTTGAATAGAGAAAAAGAATGGCTTCAAATTACATTGCGGAGCATTGGAGACGGAGTTATTGCTACGGATGCAAACGGCAATATAGAGTTTATGAATTCTACTGCAGAAAGGCTTACGGGGTATAAAGAAGAAGAAGTATTAGGTAAGAAAATTGATGAGGTTTTTAACATAATCAATGAAGATACAAAAGAGAAGGCAGAAGTTCCAATAGAAAAAGTTTTAAAAACTGGTAATATTACAGCTCTTGCAAATCATACAGCTTTAATATCAAAAAATGGAGAGATTATATCAATTGCAGATTCTGCTTCTCCAATAAAAGATTCACAAGGTAATATTATTGGTACAGTTATGGTTTTTAGAGATATAAGTGACAAAAGGAAATATGAAAAATTATTAAAGCAGTATGAATTTATTGTAGAATCTTCAGAAGAAGGTATTGGGACTTTTGACTTTAATGGAATTATTCAGACATGGAATAAAGGATGTGAAAAAATATACGGCTACAAGGCAGAGGAAATGATAGGTAAGAGCATATATATGGTGATTCCTGACTTTGAAAGAAAAAAGATAAAAAACATTTTAGAAAGATTGTTAAAAGGAGAAGATGTAAAAAATTATGAGGGAATAAGGGTTAGAAAAGATGGGAAACTCATAAATGTGTTGGTTTCAATTTCAGCTTTAAAAGATGAATTAGGAAGATACATTGGTGTATCTTTTATCTCTCACGATATAACAGAGAATAAAAAAGCTGAACAAATTTTAAGAAGATATAAACTTCTTTTTGACGATATAAATGACATAATTTTATTTGCAAAATATGAAGATGGTAAGATTATAGAGGTGAATAAAGCTGCACTAAAGGCTTATGGCTATGAAATGGAAGAACTTTTAAAGATGGATATTTTTGAGCTTTGTGATTGTGAGAAAGAGGAGTTGACTCAATTGTTAGATGTGGGAGATGAAAGGGGTGTTTTGCTGAACTTACAACATAAGAGAAAAGACGGTAGCAAGTTTTATGTGGAGGCCAATGTTGCAAGTGTTGAGTTTGAAAATGAAAAGCTTATTATGATGATAATAAGAGATATAACAGAAAGGAAATTAACGCAAGATAGGCTTGAACACTTGGGCACTCATGATATATTAACGGGGCTTTACAACAGGAACTTTTTTGAAGAGAAAATGACATTTATAGAGAAAAACAATGTCATACCCGCAGGAATCATAATATGCGATGTAGACGGTCTAAAACTTGTCAATGATACGATGGGGCATAAGGCAGGAGACATGCTGTTAAAAACGGCGGCGGATGTACTAGGAAAATGTTTTAGAGGACAGGACATTATCGCCCGAATAGGAGGAGATGAATTTGCTGTAATACTGCCTAACGCTAGCATTGAGATTGTAGAAAAAGCGGTTGATAGAATAAGAAAAATGGTTAAAAATAGTAAATTTGCCTTTGAAAAAGAAAACATACCTTTAAGTATGTCAATAGGCTATGCAGTGAAGAATAATAGTTTTAAAAAAATTGAGGAAGTTTTTAAAGAAGCAGATAATAACATGTATAGAGAAAAGTTATTCCATAAAAGAAGCAGTTATAGAGAAGTATTGGATTCTATCTTAAAGATGTTTGAAATACGCCAGCCTAAACTACAAAAGCATCTGAAGGCAGTCAAAGAAATTTTGGTGAATTTTGCTGAATATTTAAAACTTTCTCAAGTGCGGATAAAAAATTTAGAGCTTCTGGCTGAGTTTCATGATATTGGAATGATAGGAATTTCAGATAAAATACTAGATAAGGTGGACAACTTAAATGAAGAAGAAAAATTGGAATTTCAAAAACATTGTGAAATAGGCTATAGAATTGCCATGTCTTCTCCTGATTTAGCTCACCTTGCGGATATGATTTTAATGCATCATGAATGGTGGAATGGACAAGGTTATCCACTTGCTGTAAAAGGCGAGGATATTCCTTACGAATGTAGAATTTTGGCTATAGTAGATGCTTACGTGCAGATGATAGATGAAGAATGGAAGGGGCTTTCTAAAGAGCAAGCGCTAAAAGAGATTGAAAAGATGGCGGGGATACAATTTGACCCTATTCTTGTTGAAAAGTTTTTAGCTTTTATGAAGGATTGATATTTTTCTTTAAAAAGTATAAAATATTAAAGTAATCGTCATTTATTAAACAATAGGGTGTGATAAAATGCCAAGACCTCCAAAATGCAGATGGGTTAGAAGTGAACCAAATGTAACTCATTTTAAACCAGTAGGTGTGCCTATGTCTATGTTAGATGAAGTTATACTAACAGTAGAGGAATTAGAGGCTATAAGGCTTAAGGATTTGGAAGGTTTAGAGCAAGAAGAATGTGCTGATATGATGAAGGTGTCGAGACCCACCTTTTTTAGAATAATCAATTCAGCTAGACAAAAAGTAGCGGATGCTTTAGTTAATGGTAAAGCGATAAGAGTGGAAGGTGGAAATTACAGAGTTTATGAAGAAGAACAAAGAGGTCATAGAGGTATGCGCCATAGGCATGGCCACTGGGGTGGAGAAGATTAAAATTCTATTAAATTTTCATATATTTTTACAAAACCTTTCATATATATAGTATAATTAATGCTGTGAATTAGAATTACTATATATATGAAAGGATGGAGTAGATGGACCTTATAAAAAACTTCATTGATATTGTATTGCATCTTGATAAGTATTTAGGCAGTGTTATTCAAACTTATGGTACATGGACTTACAGCATTTTGTTTTTTATTATTTTCTTTGAGACAGGCTTTGTGGTGACGCCTTTTTTGCCTGGAGATTCTCTTCTTTTTGCTGCAGGGACGTTTGCGGCAATTGGCAGTTTAAATGTATTTTATGTGATTATACTTTTAGCATCTGCTGCCATATTGGGAGATACGGTAAACTATCATATAGGGAAATTTGTCGGAGAAAAGATTTATGAAAGAGAAAATTTAAAATTGATAAAAAAAGAGCATCTGATAGAAGCACGTAATTTTTATGAAAAGTATGGTTCTATTACTATTGTTATAGGAAGGTTTATACCAATTATTAGAACTTTTGTACCCTTTGTAGCAGGGATTGGGGAAATGAGGTATTTTAAGTTTTTGTTTTACAATGCATTAGGAGGAACGTTGTGGGTTTTACTTTTTACCTTAGGTGGGTACTATTTTGGGAATTTGCAAATAGTGAGAGACCATTTTGGATTGGTGACAATTGCGATAATTGTCATATCGTTAATACCCGCAATTATAAGCTTTTTAAAAAGGAGAAAACGTTGATGCAGGAAGTTTTTGATAAAATGTGTGCTGCTTCGATATAATATTTATTTAATATATTTTAAATTTTATAAAAGGAGAAGATGGATTATGAGCCTGTTTGGAACTAAAGGTGAGACTATCGTTATAAATGTTAAAGGAATGTCATGCAATCATTGCAAAATGTCTGTCGAAACTGCACTAAAGAAATTAAATGGGGTATCGAAAGCTGTTGTTGACCTTGACAAAGGTAATGTTACGGTAACATATGATCCTGCTAAAGTTTCTATAGATGATATGAAAAAAGCAATTATTGATACAGGATATGAAGTGTAATACCTATTAAAAAATTTAAATGAAAGAAAAGCATTGAATGAAATATCAATGCTTTTCTTTGCGTTATCTTGGTTTAAATGTTGTGCATTCTGTTTCTGCACTAGTTTTTGCAGACATTACTTTTGAATTTATTTCAATCGATGGAGCATGACATTTCATATCTTTCCAGTAATTACAAGTATTTACTGAGCATTTAACTACGTTTTCTGCTGACATGTGAGACACCTCGCTTTTTATTATCAAAAATAGTATTTGCATATATTATTTTATTATACCTTTCTGAAAACAAAATAACAGAGTGTTTTGCGCAGCTTAATGGCAATTCTTAAGAAAGAAAAACATTAAAAATTAATGGTAATATTTATAAGAGTATTAAAACAAAAATAGCAAAAAGTTTATAAGCTTTTTAAAAAATACATGAAAGTGCATAAAAAGACCCCGCATCAAATGGGGGCTTTATAAATATTAGAAATAATGATAATGCTAAACTAATTTTAAAAGGTTTGTTTAGCAGTATCAATGGTTATTTCTAGAATAGTTCTAAACCATGGAAATTTCTCTTTCCTCATGTCAAATGGGAACGTTCTTTTATGAATTTTGTAGTTCCAGTGTTCAAAAAACCTATTCCTTTGTATATTTTTCGCTGAACTATTCGATTCCAAATTGTCGATTTAACCCGATTGCTCATTTCTATCTTTTTTCCGCCTTGTTCATTTATCGACAGGAATTAACGCCCAAGTGTAACATTGACATAGCTATTCCATGCATTAACAACATGAGGTTCATCTTCCCATTGGGTTACGATAAAATATCTATCTAGCCTTTCTAAATTACTCATGGAAGACTTTTGTATTAAAATGTTTTAGCAACTTCCTGAGCTCGTTTGGTTGCCTCTGCCACTATTTTTTCTACATCTTCTCCTATTATATCCAGTCTTTCTGCTACTATAGTTTCTACTACTTCAATTCCCATAAAGGTAAGTATTGCCTTTATATATCTGTTTGCCATTTCAAATCCTGAAAAAGGTCCATGAGTGTATTCCCCGCCAGTGGCCATGATGTGGACAGCTTTTTTGCCCTTCATCAGCCCCACGGCCCCTTGCTCTGTATATTTGAATGTTATACCTGATACTGCTATATAGTCGATGTAGGCTTTTAAAATGGAGGGAATACCTAAGTTCCACATAGGAGCAGCTATGACGTACTTGTCAGCTTCTGCAAATTGATAAGCATATTTTAATATTGGATGATCTTTTGAGCTATCAGTTTTGGGTCCAAAGATGCTATTGATGTCATCCAGTGTCAAAAAATGTATTTTTTCTTTGTATAGATCCAAAGTGATTATCTCATCTTGAGGATTATATTCTTTATAGGTCTTTATAAATTGTTCAGATATCCTGAAAGTCCTTGATGCATCATCATTTTTGGGATTTGCTTTAATATACAATAATTTGCTCATATTTAGTCTCCTTTCGTGCGAAAAATTTTGGTTAAAAAATTGACTTTTGAGCACTTGAATATGTATGCTAAATAAAAATCTTTTGCTATGCTCTATATAAAATACCTCAGAAAATGAATTGTCTACTGATTTATAATTATGTCGCTGGGCGTCTTTGAAATTCTGCATGGAGTTTTATACATTTTTAGTATTGAATGTTCACAAACAAAATATGTCTCCTTGTTCAGATGGAAGCTACTGTAGCTTTATCCAGTGCTTTCCTAATTAAGAAATTAAATATGTTTCTTATATTTCACCTCCAGGCATTGATGTTTTTTTGACGTTCGGGTAAAATAATATCAAATAAAATTACTTTTCGCAAGTACAACAATTTTTCATACGTAGTATAAAAAAACGTACTAAAGGGGTGTAAAAATGGAATTAAGAAAAGGATTGTTAAATGTAAAATGTCCTATAGCTGTTACTCAGTACGTGGTAGCTGGCAAATGGAAGCTGGTCATAATATGGCAGCTGCGAGAAGGGCCTAAGCGTTTTAATGAGCTGAAAAGGCTTTTGCCTGATATAAGGCAGGGATACTTGACGCAGCAGCTAAGGGAATTAGAGAGGGATGGCCTTGTACACAGAGAAGTGTATAATGTGGTACCACCCAAAGTAGAATATTCACTGACTGAAATAGGTATTAAATTTCTAGGGGTCATGGATAAAATGCATGAATGGGGTAGTGAATACATTAAATTTTTAGAAGGGAAGATCGACTCGCAGCAAAATGCTACAGAATAACAGCATAACGTGAATATATCCATTGACATTAATTTAAGATTGTGATACTCTAGAAAAGAGAAAAAATATAAATTACTATCGGAATACTCGGAATTAAAAGGAGGCAAAAAGTTATGCCTAAAAGAGAAGTCAAAATTTATGAGGATATAACCAAGCTTATAGGGAATACACCTATTGTTAGATTAAATAAAATTGTTCCAAAAGATGCAGCGGAGGTCATAGTAAAATTAGAGTCTTTTAACCCAGGTGGAAGTGTTAAGGACAGAATTGCATTAAATATGATAAAAAGAGCTGAGGAAGAAGGAAGATTAAAACCTGGTGGGACAATTGTTGAACCTACCAGTGGAAATACAGGCATTGGTCTTGCGATGGTTAGTGCTGTAAAAGGGTATAAGTTGATTCTTGTAATGCCTGATACGATGAGTATAGAACGACGAAATTTACTTTTGTCATATGGAGCAGAGCTTGTTTTAACACCCGGTGCAGAGGGTATGAAAGGAGCCATAAAAAAGGCACAAGAAATTTTGGAATTAAATCCTGATTATATAATGTTAGATCAGTTTAAAAATCCTGCGAATCCAGAAATACATGAACTTACAACGGCAAAAGAAATATTAAAAGATACAAATGGAATAGTAGATGCATTTGTAGCAGGTGTAGGCACAGGGGGAACAATATCCGGAGTAGGGAAAGTTTTAAAGCAATATAACAAAGATATAAAAATTTTTGCAGTAGAACCAGAGGAATCTCCTGTATTGTCAGGCGGCAAACCTGGACCTCATAAGATACAAGGAATAGGAGCTGGATTTATTCCTGACACATTAAATCTTGACGTTATCGATGAAATTATAAAGGTAAAAGAAAGAGATGCTTTTGAAATGTCAATGAAACTTGCAAAACAAGAAGGAATTCTTTGTGGTATTTCTTCAGGCGCAAATGTTTTTGCGGCAGTTGAAGTTGCAAATTGCCTTGGGAAAGGAAAACGAGTTGTAACAGTGCTACCTGATACTGGGGAAAGATATTTAAGTATGCACAAATTTTTTGAATATTGAACGATTATATCCGGCTGTATCCTGGAAAAATTTGTATTGCCGATACTCCTGCTCATTGCTTTAGTTGTATAACTGCTAGGATAAATAGTATTGGAAGAGTAGTTTCAGAAAATTTTGGTTATAGAAAAAAGAGAGTGTAAAATCTGCACTCCCTTTTTTACAGATTATTTTGCAGAATAGTAACATCTTTTAGGAGACATTATTAAATCTTCTTTTTTTAATTCTTTAATAGCCTTTTCAACTTCTTTTTTGTCAAGGCCTGATTTTTCCACAATATCACTAGGACGCAGAGGCTTTGAAGATTCTCTTAAAGTTTTTAGTACTATCTCTTTGGCATCCATTTTATTTTTCCTCCTTAATACACATTACAATTTTATATTGATTACGATTCCATTATAATATCAATTCTTATTTTTGACAAGAACTTCTAAAATAATTTTTTAACGATAAAATTAAGATTTCACTGGCTTCCCCAACTACTGCTTTTGCAGCTTTTCGACAAAGGGTATAACTAAAGATTTAATTTATTATACAAAGGGGTTTATCAAAAATCTTTGATTATTGTCACTTATTATACTAAAAAAAGGCAAATTATATACAAATACAACCCCCTTTTTCTGTATTCAGAAAAATGGGGGGGTTCTATCTGATTATCTAGGTCACTTTTTTAAAGTTTTAGTTATTTCTGTATACTCATCTAAGGTGATTTCACCGCGAGCG
>NZ_AVAF01000090.1 GCF_000445185.1 Thermoanaerobacter sp. A7A | reverse complement strand
TTAATTCTATCAAGTTTTACACCTCCATTTTCTCACTTTTCTATTATAACATAAAATTGTTAGTTAAGTCTATATAATTGTGTAAAAAGGGGTTGAGCCATTCCCCACCCCTGGTTAGAATAGAAATAGAAACAAACCAAAAATCTAACTGGAGGGATGAGAAATGGCTCAATACAATATTACCATAGATTCTGAAATTTTGCATTATCTTTTTGTAAAAGGAACAAAAGATGAAAAGTTAGCTAAATTATTAGAGTCTGTACTTAATCAAATCCTAGTGGCTCAAGCTACTGAGCAAATTAAAGCTGAACCTTATGAGAGAACAGAAGAAAGGCAGGATTATCGTAATGGCTATTATTCTAGAAATTTAGTTACCAGGGTTGGAACTCTCACCTTAAGAGTTCCAAGACTCCGCAATGGCAAATTTACCACTGACCTTTTTAACCGTTACCAGAGAAGTGAACAAGCACTTTTATTGGCACTAATGGAGATGGTGGTTAATGGAGTATCTACCCGAAAAATCGAAGAAATCACTTATGAACTTTGTGGGACTGAATTTTCAAAATCCACAATTTCTGAGCTTTGTAAAAATCTCGATCCCATTATTACAGCGTGGAATTCAAGACCTTTAAGAGAAAAAAGTTTTCCTTTTGTCATAGTTGATGCGATGGTGATAAGAGTAAGAGAAGAGGGACGTGTTCGTCAACGCAGCGTATTAATTGCTGTAGGCATAAATGAGGATGGCTATAGGGAAGTATTAGGCCTTATGATAGGAGACAGTGAATCAGAAGATAGCTGGAGTGAATTCTTTTCATGGCTGAAACAAAGAGGGCTCCATGGAGTTGATTTAGTAGTTTCCGATCATCATAGGGGACTTGTACAAGCTATTTGCCGACACTTCCAGGGAGCTACCTGGCAAAGGTGCCAAACACATTTTATGAGAAATATTCTTGATAAGACTCCAAGGGCTTTACAAAAAGAATTACATGCCAAACTAAAGCCTATTTTGAAGCACCAGATCTCAGAACAGCAAGGATGCTATTAAATCAAGTATTAGATGAATATAGAGATAAAGCTCCTAAAGCAATGGAAATTTTAGAAGAAGGATTTGAAGATGCAAT
>NZ_AVAF01000089.1 GCF_000445185.1 Thermoanaerobacter sp. A7A | reverse complement strand
TAATATTTGCTGCAGAATTCGTAATAACAGATTACGGTGACAATAATTTGGAAAGATTTTACGATGAAACAACAGGACTTCAATTGTGGAATATTTAAGGCCCAGTTTAATCACTGGGGCCTGTTTGTTATTTTCATAAGAAAATGTAAATATTTTATCACATCTAAATTAGTTTTGTACATCACTCTTTTAACTATAGGATTTCCAATCACTTTTACTACCCTATCATAGTCTTCATTTTTTATGCTATCCATCATCTTCCTAAAATCTATAAGCTTATCAACTCTATCTGTTATTTTTTTTACTTTTTTTTCATAATCTTCACCATGTTTTATTGATTCTCCCGCATAGACTGCGCTCTCCACTGCATTTAAAAGTCCAAATCCTAAAAAAGGGTCTAAAAATCCCCCTGCATTTCCTATTAGATACATATTGTCTATTTGATGTCTATCTGTTATACTGATGTCCAATTGCGTTTCAAAAGTTTCTATCATCTCATAATTTAATTTTTCTTGATACAAAAATGTATGCCACATATTTTCAATCTCTTCTTTTTGCGTATAAGTAGCCACAAGAATTATTGACGCTTTATTTTGACTAAGAGGTACAAGATAGCCAAAACCTGACCTTGCATATAGAGTGTTAAGCCATAAATGCACAGTATTAGTCTCAAAATCCCCTAATGCAATTCCTCCTTTAATCCTTGAAGAAACTACATTTTTAACTTCGGTAAGTTGCTTTGCTATCATACTATTTCCTGTAGCAACTACCACATAATCATAAGATTTGGCTAATTCCCTATAATCCGCATTAACATTAAAATTTATTTTTGCATTTATTTTTTTTGCCAATTGGTTTTCTACACTTTCTTGCTCTTGCCCCTTTTTTACAATATATCCAAGTTTTTTACCTTCAATGAAAGCTTTCCTCTTTGGAGATTTGATAACTATCTTTTTTACTTCAGTCAAAGGCTCAATTAAAATTCCAAACTCTTTAGCTATAAACTTAAAAGGATCCTTATAAGGTCTATGCACAATCTGCAATAACAATTCTCCATAAGAATACAGGCTCCCAATTGTATGTTTTCTTTCGTAAATATCACAAGGTACACCTAATTTCTCGAGAGTATATGCACAACATAGGCCTGCTACTCCTGCTCCAATTATTGCCACTCTCATTTTTTATACCTTCTTTCTATGTTCATAAGGTCTATTGTTCATTTTATTTATTGTATATTTCATAAAAATAGAGCCATATTTTATAGCATTGAAATTAGTATTGTAAATAAGTTTTTTCACAGGAGGAAAAGTAAGAATTTTTATAAACTTATCCAACTTATCATTGTCCATAAGGTCTAAAGCTTTTCTAAATTCTAACATCTTTATATTTGCCTCAGACAAAAAGCTTATTTCTTTTTTAAAATCGACTCCCTCAGCTATACTTTTTGCTGCTATAGCTCCACTTACAATAGAGTTAAAAGTCCCAAAACCTAAAAAAGGCTCTATAGCTCCTCCTGCATTCCCAACAAAAAGCAGATTTTCATATTGATGTGGAAAACAATTACCCGAAGTATGCTCTAAATCCACCATATTTACAATATCCACATGCATCTTTTCTACTTTTAAAAATGTATCCCAATAATACTGCAACTCTTCTTTTGAAATATAAGGCAATACCATAGCCAAGACCGCTCTTCTTTCATTATAAGGCATGAGATATACATAACCACCTTTAGTATAAAGAATATTTATCCACATTAGAAGAGTTTTCGGGTCAAAATTCCCTAAAACATTTGCTACCCTCACCCAGGTCGTCACAAGCTCTTGCCAGCAACCCAATTCTTTTGGAATTTGCGAACTTCCCGTAGCAATAATAATGTAATCGTAATCATTTTTTAACTCCTTATAATCAGCTTCTATATTGAAATTAACTGGTATTTTCAATTTATTATACAATTGAT
>NZ_AVAF01000088.1 GCF_000445185.1 Thermoanaerobacter sp. A7A | reverse complement strand
GCCTGCTACTCCTGCTCCAATTATTGCCACTCTCATTTTTATACCTTCTTTCTTTGTTCATAAGGTTTATTGTGTAGCTTGTTTACTGTATATTCCATAAAAAGTGAACCGTATTTTATCGCATTGAAATTAGTATTGTAAACAAGTTTTTTCACTGGAGGAAAAGTAAGAATTTTTATAAACTTGTCCAATTTATCATTGTCCATAAGGTCTAAAGCTTTTCTAAACTCCAACATTTTTATATTAGCATTTGACAAAAAACTAATTTCTTTTTCAAAGTCAATTCCCTCTGCTATGCTTTTAGCAGCTATTGCCCCACTCATAATAGAGTTAAAAGTTCCAAATCCTAAAAAAGGCTCTATCGCCCCTCCTGCATTCCCAACAAAAAGCAAGTTTTCATATTGATGTGGAAAACAATTACCCGAAGTATGCTGCAAATCCACCATATTGACAATATCTACATTCATTTTCTCTACCTTTAGAAAGGTATCCCAATAATACTGCAGCTCTTCTTTTGAAATGTAAGGTATAACCATAGCTAAAACAGCTCTTTTTTCATTGTAAGGAATCAAATACACATAGCCGCTCTTAGTGTATAAAGTATTTATCAACATTATAAGAGTTTTTGTATCAAAATTTCCTAATACATTTGCAACTCTCACCCAGGTCGTCACCAGTTCTTGCCAACACCCCAATTCTTTTGGAATTTGCGAACTTCCCGTAGCAATAATGACATAATCGTAATTATTTTTTAACTTTTTATAATCAGCTTCTATATTGAAATTAACTGGTATTTCTAACTTATTATACAATTGATTTTCAAGAGAGTTTGCGTCCTGCCCTCTTAAAATCATATACCCAAGATTACTCCCAGTAACAGAAGCCGTTACAGTTGGCCCCTTCATAACTATTTTGTCAATTGTGTTAATTGGCTTAACCTCTATTCCATAAACATTTTTAAGATGATGAAGCGGATCCTTTATAGGCCTATTTATCACTTTTAATAACCCCGCAACATGGTTAAATAATTCACCTATTTTGCACTTTTTTTCGAAAATATCTGGTGTAATACCATATCTTTGAAAAGTAATCGCCGCAGCCAGCCCTGAAACACCAGCGCCAATAATAGCCACTTTCATGTTAACTCATCTCCGGTGTATTTAAAACTGTGTTATTTGGAATAGAAGGTTTCGATTCCAGACTTTCAATCTCCATTTGAAGAATAGAAATAAATCTCATAACATCATCCCTCATTTGAGTAAACAATTGCCTTACATATGGATTAGTTATATTTACGACACTTTCGTTGTAAAAAGCCTGAATATTGACTAAATTTTTTAGTAAATCTTGAAGCATGTCTAAAGGCTCTTGAGACATGTTCTTTTTGGAAAGCGAGCCAATATGCATAGTTTTTTCTGCTTTCTTTATATCCTCTTTGTGGTTTTTGACCATTATTTCAATTTGTTTTAGCAATGCTTTTGTTTGATTGTCCATCACTTCTTTCCCATATTCTCTCACTTTGTCCAATAATATTTTTTCCAAATTTTGAGCTTCAACAAAAGAACTTAGTATAATCTCTTGTTGTGTTATTTTTTGCACAGCCATCACATCCTAAAAAATCATTGTTTTAATTATTATATTTTCACACTGTGACTTTTTATATACAAAAAAAGAGGGTTTCCCCTCTTATATATCAAGCTCTTGTGTTACTCTACTGATAACTTCGGCCGATCTTTTAAAAGCAGCAATTTCTTCCTCTGAAAGTGGCAATTCAAGTATATTCACGATTCCATTTCGTCCGACAACGGACGGAAGGCTCAAAGCCACATCTGTAACACCATATTGCCCGGTTAACGGAGATGATACAGTTAAAATAGAATTTTCATCTCTGAAAATAGCTTCCACAATTCTTCTTACTGCGAGAGCAACCGCATAATATGTCGCACCCTTTTTTTCTATTATCGTATAAGCTGCTCTTACAACATTATTAAAAATCTCCTCTCTAAAATCTTTTTCACATACTCTTCCACATAAATTGCAATAATTATCAATTGGTATACCTGCTATGTTCGTAATGCTCCAAGCTGCAAGCTCAGAATCGCCATGCTCCCCAATTATATATCCGTGTATATTCCTCGGATCTATGTTACAATGTTTGCTTAAAAGATATCTGAATCTCGCACTGTCAAGAACTGTGCCAGACCCCAACACTCTTCCGTATGGCAAACCAGATATTTTATAGGTAACGTATGTAAGAATATCTACAGGATTTGTAACTATAAGGTATATTGCTGTGTCATTTACTTTAATAAGTTTTGCCACTATGTCTTTAAAAATCATTGTG
>NZ_AVAF01000087.1 GCF_000445185.1 Thermoanaerobacter sp. A7A | reverse complement strand
TCTACGATAAAAGCATAGATGAAAAAATAGTTTTAAAACCCGACAACACTTTTTATCACTATAAAATAGAAGGGGAGGAATTAATCGCAGTTCCAATCTCCGACCTTGAAATGCATAATTACATTACTTATGATACGCTTTTTGAAACTGTAAAAAACTCCCTTAAAAAATGTATACAAAAAAACGAAGAAGATATACGCCTATATAGAAGTACTATGTTGAAAATAGATAAATACAATAAAGAATTAGAAGAAATATTGTCATTAAAAAATTCTTTAGAAAATAAAACAAAAAATAACAACCTCTGATATGAAAAATGTCAGAGGTTTTGTAACTTTTTTGTAATAAAAACTTAATAATTTCTTAATAAATTTTAACATTTTCCATGTTATAGTATTTATAGAGTGTTACAGTTATTTATAGAAATGTATATAAGCTGAAACCAAAAGCAAGATGAATGCGTCTTTTTATATAGAGAAAGGATGTGGAGAAATTGAAAGGAAAAACATTACAAACTTTATCCTTGATGCTTGTATTTATTGCAATGGGTCTCATGATTTCTATGCAATTTAAAACTGTACAAGGTGGTAATAGACCTCCTACTTCTATTTCAGCTACAAATTATGCAAGATTAGAAGAACTTACTCAGGAGCTCAAAAAAGCTCAAGAAGAAAAGGCAAATCTAGAACAGCAATTAGAAGAACTCACTAAAAGATTTAAAGAGTACGAAGATGCTGCATCAAAAGATGATGCCGCTTTAAAAAATCTACAGCAGGATGTTGAAAAATATAAAATTTTAGCAGGACTTACAGATATGGTAGGCCCAGGAGTTATAGTAACGGTAAATGACAGCGACTTACAGCCTCGAGACGGCGAAGACCCTAATTTGTACTTAGTCCATGATGAAGATTTATTAAATATTGTAAATGAATTGAAAGCGGGTGGTGCTGAAGCAATAGCTATAAATGACCAAAGAATAATTGCAATGTCTGAGATACGATGTGTAGGCCCCACAATAAACATAAACTCTACAAGGTACGCTCCTCCTTACGTAATAAAAGCAATAGGAGACCCTGACACATTACAAGCAGCCCTTAATTTAAAAGGCGGAATAGTAGATACTTTAAGATTTTACGGTATCAAAGTAGATATACAAACTTCTGATAAAATAGTAGTGCCTAAATACAGTGACCCTATTAAATTCTTTTACGCTAAACCTGTGACTCCCTAAACCCTCTTACCTTCTTAATATAGGAAAGACAGGTTCTATTCACTAAACCTGTCTTTAATTTTTTTGATAATTTTGTTTTCCGCAATTATGTAGTAGCAGAAAAATTTACCTGCCATTGTGGGCCTTGCCGCCACAAATCGCATATTTCGCTTTTTTGAAGAAGTCCAGTTTTTTTTGTACTCTTCGTCTCCTCTTAAAAAGTCAAATATTCTATCTCCTTCTTCAATAGACTGCTTTATAGCAAGACCTAAAGTTATAGTGCCAACACTTCTTTTGCTATAATCCAAATCATAACCGCTTATATAATAATACCTTTTACCCCCTACATGATAACTTAAAAGACTAGCAACTGTTTTTCCCCCGTCTTTTAATTCAAAAAGACTCAATTCTCCTTTTGATAACATGTCTTTTGCCACATCCTTGTGGAACTCCCTTATCCTCTTAGAATAAAAAGCTCCAGGCATGTGCCTTTGTCTCCATCGCCTTTGATGAAGAACTATTAAATTATCAATTGCTCTATCTATCGATTCTATATCCTTCACCATTGAAAAACTTCCGTCATATTCCTTAAAAAACCTTCTGATTTCATAATTGAGATTTCGTCTAAATTTTCCATCTAAACTATTTAAATATTCTTCCCAGCTTTGAGGTAATTCCACATAAGGACATACATCTTGCACATCATAATCGTAATAAAGGTTACTACCCATTATATAGGGGAAAAACTCACTCTTTTCAGGAATATGTTCCAAATCTAAAACAGTAAAAGCATCTATATATCTTTCCAAAAAATTTACTAAGCTTGTATAAAATTCATTTTCATGTCCTTTTCTCACGATAAAATCAAGATAATCACTATTGTTAGAACCTATAAATTTTATCCTTTTAACCAAAAGTCCTTTTTCAAAATATGTTATCATAAAAGGCGCAATTCCAATGGGCATATTTTCTTCATAAACCAGTAATACCAACATTTTTTTACCATATCCAAAATGTTTCCACCAGTTTAACACCCATTCAAAAGTATTAAAAGGATAAATTTCCGCCACATTCTCTAACTCATGCCATATATCCTCTATATCTAAAAGGTCAGAAACATTTGTTATCTTCTCAAAAATTACGTTAGATACTTTTCTTTCATCCAAAGAAGTACCCTCCAAACTATATATAAAAATATCATAAAGCCTATTGTAGAAGCAAAATATACCCAAGGCGGTTGACTTTTCGCAAAAAAGTTTATTTTAATCAATTGCATAGCAGCAAGATAAGACACTACTGCCCAAAAAGTAGACCATATAAAATCAGCAATAGCAGAAAATATCACATACACAGTAAAATTCATACGGGTTATACCTGAAGCCCAAATAGCCGGCGTCCTTGGAAGACCTACAAGCCTACCTAATAAAACCGTAAATCCTCCATATTTAGCAAACCATTTATCCATAGCTTCAAGGTCTTTTACTGTTATTTTTAAATATTTACCGTATTTTTCAACAACAGGCCTACCTTTATAATAGCCTACCAAATAAGCTATCACATTTCCTGTCACATTTCCTAAAGCAGCGATGACTATAACATAAAAAAGGTTCATATCCCCTTTTGTGACTAAATACGCTGCCGCAAAAAATAATATTTCTACAGGGCCTGGCATTCCCGTTCCTTCAATCATAAGCCCTATAAAAAGCGCTATATATCCATAATTTATTATTGCATTATAAAGAAAAGATTGTCCTTCCATGGCCACACCATCCATTATTTTTAAATTTATTATAGCACAAATAAACAAAGCAGGGCAATTGTCACCCCTGCCTTAGCGCATTTATTTTTTATATTTCTCTATTACATCCTTGTACATCTCATAAGTTTTTTTAGCAATGCTTTCCCAACTAAACATCTCTTCAACACGTTTTCTCCCATTTTCTCCAAACTTTATAGCTAAATCTTTGTTATTTAAAAGTATGTTTATATATTTTGCTAATTCTTCAGGATTGCCTGGTTCTACAAGGAATCCTGTCTCTTCATGAACTACAACCTCTTTAATTCCTCCTGTAGCACTTGCCACAACAGGAGTTTTACAAGCCATTGCTTCTAAGTTTATTATGCCAAAAGGCTCATAAACAGAAGGGCATGCAAAAACTTCCGCATTGCTGTATAACTCTATAATTTCTTCTTTTTCCACCATTTTATTTATCCAAATAATATTGTCGTAAAGTTTAACTTTTTGCTCTACTTCTTCTAAAACCTCTTGTGTATCCGGAGAACTAGCACATAGTACAACCTTTATATCCTTAGGTAGATACTTTACTGCATCTATTAAATGAGTAATGCCCTTTTGCCTTGATATTCTTCCTACAAAGAGAATGTATTTACCCTCAATTCCATATTTTTGGCGAGCAATATTTCTATCTGTTTTCTGGTATTGGTTCAAATCTATGCCGTTATATATAACTTCAACTTTTTCTTCTGGAATATTGTAATACTTCAATATATCTTCTTTCGAACCTTGTGATACTGCTATAACCCTATCGGCGGCTTCAATCCCTGTTCTTTCCATCCAAGAACTTAATTTATATCCATTACCTAACTGTTCCTCTTTCCATGGCCTTAAAGGCTCAAGGCTGTGAACTGTAACTACAAGGGGTTTATCATACAATTTTTTAGCTAAAAAGCCCGCCATGAAAGTATACCAGGTATGGCAGTGTAAAATATCTGAGTCTATCTCATCCTTCACCATTGCTAAATCAATGGAAAAAGGCCCCAAAACTTTCTGATATCTTGGATCTGAATTTTCCTTTAACTTATCCCATTCTTTATATCCACGGACTTTTAGATTATCAGCCGTATAATCTTGGTCACCAAAGCATCTCACGTCTACTTCCATCAGTTTAGACAGTTCCCTAACAAGATAATCTACATGAACACCAGCTCCACCGTAAATATTAGGAGGGTATTCATTTGTAAACATTGTAACTTTTAACTTATCCATAGTTTACCTCCGATCCGTGTTTTTCTAATTTCAAATCCTCAATACACCCTAAAATACCTTTTAAAGGTATTTTAAACCAAGAAGGTCTATTATTTACCTCATAAATTCCTTCAAAAAGAGCTTTATCTAATTTAAAAATAGCTAAAGCCTTATCGAAATTTTCACCTTCTGGTATAATGTCTGGTGCTTCACTTGTCACCAATTCCAAATAGTTTTCTACAAAAGTCTCCGTGACAGCTTCTTCCCACACTGACAGCACTTTTTCTATTTTTTCATCCTGCAACTTACCTTTTGCATTAAGATAATTAAAATAAGCAGCATAAGCAGCATAACTAAAAGAACGTACCATGCCTGCCACATCTTTTAAGGGAAATATTTTTTTTCTCCTCACCTCAATAGGTTTTGTCGGTTCCCCTTCAAAATCTATTATCACATATCCCTCTTCAGTCTTTAAAATTTGCTCTAAGTGTAGGTCTCCATGACATCTTATATATTTGCCAAAAACAGCAGTATCTTTAAATTCTTCTAATTTGCTCATTAAAAACTCTTGTTGCTTTACAATCTCTTCTATCATTGAAGTTATTTGTTCATCAAAAGTAGACAATTTTATAAAATTTAAAAGTTTAGCGAAATTATTTTTTATGCTCTTCAACACTTCTTCAACATCTGATATTTCAACATTTCTTTTAGCAAAATCTTCTTTATCAATATAAGACAATTTAATATGCATATCGGCAATTATCCTTGCTATCTCTCTTACCTCTTCAAAGTAATTGCTCAAGTATCCTTCTACGTAACTTTCTTCAATTTCCTCATAATCGGATAAAGTAGAAATTACAGAAGACAGATACTCTTGCGTATATTGCCACATGTCTCCCATGTTTTTAATGTGTTCCACTATTATAGCAACAGTATACCTATCTCCGCTACTGTCTTCATATAAAAAATAACCTCTTATATCTTGAACATTTCCAAAACCTGCATTTTTAAGTTCAAAAGTCATTTCAAGGTCAGGATTAACTCCTTTTACAAATTTTCTATAAGTCTTTATTATTTCATCTTTTTGTAAAAATGTTAAACTATTACTGGACTTATTGCTCAGCCTTCGTGAACTGTATATATCGTCTTTTTTAAGATTATAAGGAATTAATTGGGCACCAGACTCAAATTTTATAACTGTTTCTTCACTTAACGCTTTATTTAAAAACTTAGCATAATTTATATCGTCAATTCCATCGTATATAAAAGCTTTTAAATTTGGACTCTCAATAATATCTATTAAATCATTATTCCTAAAATAAGGAGTTATAATTAAAGGCACATAATAAAGCAAAGTAATCTCTTTCTTACTCGTTGGAGCTTTCACCACAAAAGCTATAATAGCTGCAATTATAATCTCAGCTTCCTTTTTAGACAATATTGCATAATCAAATAAAAATATATCTAAAATATTATAAGCCTTCTCCTGAAACCACCTAAACTTTTTAAAATTGTCTTTATCTATATTTTTAATTATATCTTTCAGTTTTGTAGGTATATCTTCAAAGTTGAAGGTTTTACCAATATACATTTGACCACTTCTTTCAATAGAATTTCATTCTATTCTTAAAACTGATGCTGCCAATTCTGGTGGCACAGGATTTATATAAACTCCTGTCCCTAACTCGAAACCAGCTGCCACAGTAAGCCTTGGAATAGTTTCAATATGCCAATGATAATTTCTTATATCAGAAATTGGTACTGTATGAACCACAATATTATATGGCGGAAAGTTAAATTCTCTCTCGTACTTTTCTATAAGAGGCTTCAAAATTTCGGTCAAATTTGCAATATTTTCTTCTTTTAACTCTTCAAATCGCTCTTGATGCTCTTTGGGTATTATCCATGACTCATAAGGATATTGAGATGCATAAGGAGCGATAACAATGAAATTCTCATTTTCACCTATTATCCTTTTACCTTCTTCTTTTTCACATTTGACAATTTCACAATAAGGACATTTGCCCTTCTTCTTAATATATTCTTGTATACCTGTTACCTCTTTTTCTACTACATCTGGAATAAAAGAAGTAGCTATAATCTGCCAATGCCCGTGTTCTAAGGAAGCTCCTCCTCTTGCTCCAAAATTTTTGAACACCTGAATGTATTTTATTTTATCGTCTTGAGCAATTTTTTTATAACGCTCAATTATTGCCATAAAAACTTTTTGCATTTGCCCTAAAGATAAACTTCCAAAAGTTACATCGTGTTCTGGTGACTCTACTATCACTTCCGCTACACCATAGCCATATTCCGATTTATAAAGGGATGGTACCTCAAAACTCTTTAAATCCCTATTCACGGCTGCAAATTTATTTTCAAATCCTCTCACTAACCAGTTCCCTTTTTTATCCTTAATTTCAACTAAAGTAGGAGGAGTCATCTCTTCATTCCCGGGGCAAAAAGGGCAAGTATTATTATTTTTCTTTTCCCCATGAGTTATGTTAAAATCATGAGGTCTTTTACTTCGCTCTGTAGCTATAACTACCATTTTACCAGTTATAAGGTCATATCTTATTTCGGACATTTTATAAGACCTCTCCTATTCTTTTTAGTAAATGCAATCGGATGCATCATACATTAAAAAAAGAATTTGATTAATTATGAAAATTAATCAAATCGGGGAGAAATGCTAAAACTTTTATGCAACCGAATGCATTCTACTATTATAATATACTTTTCCTTTAAAATTGTCAATGTTTTTTTGAAGATTACTAATTCATTTTTTAATAATTTCTCCTCATGAAGGAAAAAATAAAACAAAAAACTGTTGACAAAACTAAAAATTAATATTATAATAAAATTGAAATTAATACAAAATTAAATTTAATACAAACGAGGTGGGATAAATGGAAGTAAAAGAGTTGGTACTAAAAACTTTAAAAGAATCCTCTGAACCTTTAAGACCAGGAGATATTGCTCAAAAAGCTAATTTAGACAAAAAAGAAGTAGACAAAGCTATAAAAGAGCTAAAAAAAGAGGACTTGATAATGTCTCCCAAAAGATGCTACTACGCAGCAAAATAATCGTGAGAAAGAAGTAATGAAAATGACTTATACAATAGAGCAATTAAAAGATTATTTAAAGAGACATGATATAAAGCCTTCTACCATAAGGATAAAAGTATTAGAATACCTTTTAAACAATAGAATACACCCAACAGCTGATGACATTTATCAATACTTGATAGGCGAAATACCAACCCTTTCAAAAACCAGTGTTTACAACACATTGGAATTGTTTATGGAAAAAGGAGTTGTAAATGCTTTATCTTTGAAAGAAAAAGAATTGCGATATGATATAAACACTTACTTTCACGGACACCTTAAATGTGAAATATGTGGCAACGTATATGATTTTCCCGTATCAGAGGAAATTATAAATGTAGAAGAATTAAAAGGCTTTGTAATTAGAAATGTTGACATAAATGTTTATGGCATATGCAAAAAATGTAATGAGAAAAATAAGGAGGTTTAAAAATGGAGGAAATTAGAATGAAATTGTTAGGAGAAAAATTCCCATCTATGGAGGTAGTGACCACTCACGGAGTAAAGAGACTGCCTGAGGATTACGCGGGAAAATGGTTTGTGCTTTTTAGCCACCCAGCAGACTTTACACCAGTTTGCACAACAGAATTTGTAGAATTTGCAAGGAAAGCTAATGACTTTAAAGAATTAAACACTGAATTAATAGGTCTATCAGTTGACCAAGTTTTCTCCCACATAAAATGGGTAGAGTGGATAAAGGACAACACAAACATAGCTATTCCTTTCCCAGTTATAGCTGATGACTTAGGAAAAGTCTCTAACCAATTAGGAATGATTCATCCAGGCAAAGGTACCAATACTGTAAGAGCAGTATTTATAGTAGACGACAAAGGAACAATAAGACTTATAATGTATTATCCACAAGAAGTTGGAAGAAATGTAGATGAAATATTAAGAGCATTAAAAGCATTGCAAACAGCAGACCAATACGGCGTGGCACTCCCTGAGAAATGGCCAAACAACTACTTAATTAAAGACCATGTAATAGTCCCACCATCCACTAATGAAGCTTCTGCAAATGAAAGAAAAGAAAAAATTAAATCAAAAGAAATTGAAGCTTTTGACTGGTGGTTTGTACACAAGCCTTTGAAATAAAGGTCACCCATAAAATATCCCTTCTTTTCGACAAAGCGGGTCTTTTAATAGACCCGCTTAAATTTATAAGCTTTTTACTGCTTTTTCTATTCTTTTTAAACCTTCTTCTAACGTAGCCTTTGGACAACCTATATTAAGCCTAAAAAATCCATCTCCTTCTTCTCCGTATTGCCTTCCATCATTTAATGCTACTTTACCTACTTCTATTAAAGCTTTGTATATCTCATCAGAAGTTTTATTTAATTTTTTAAAATTAAGCCAAAGTAAGTACGTGCCTTCTGGTCTATCTACTTCCACCTCAGGTATATTCTTATGGATATAATCTATAGCAAAATCTATATTATATTCAATATATCTTAGCAACTCTTCCAACCATTCTTCCCCTTTATTGTATGCCGTCTCTAATCCCAAAGCTCCAAAAATAGTTATATTATCTATTCTCAAGGCTTTAATAGCCTTTTGATATTTATTTCTTAAATCTGGATTTGGAATGATGGCAAATGCTGTAGCAAGTCCCGGAATATTAAAAGTTTTGCTGGGGGCCATAAGAGTTATAGTCCTTTGTTCTAATTCTTTGGAAATTGTCGCAAGAGGTGTATGTTTATAACCTTTTAGAATAAAATCACTGTGTATCTCATCGCATATAATTGTTAAATCATTTTTGACACATATATATCCTAATATTTCAAGTTCTTCTTTTGTCCACACCCTTCCGACAGGATTATGAGGATTGCAAAGTATCATTAATTTTGTTTCTTCATCTATTTTCTTTTCCAAATCTTCATAATCCATAACAAACTTTTTCCCATTATGTTTTAAAGGATTTTTATTTATAACTCTGTTATTATTGTTGATAACTTCATAAAATGGTGGATATACTGGCGGCTGTATTAAAACTTTTTCTCCTTCATTTGTCAATTCTCTAACTCCAATACTAAGCCCTGGAATCACTCCAGGAATAAATAAAATCCATTCTTTTTTTATATCCCAATTAAACCTTCTTTTGACCCAATTTATAATCGCATCGTAAAAAGAATCTTGTATCCATGTATATCCAAATACTCCATGTTGGACTCTTTCCTTAAATGCTTCTATAACTTCAGTAGGGGCTTTAAAATCCATATCCGCAACCCACATTGGCAAAATGTCTTCCTCACCAAAAGTCTCTTTTAAATTTCCCCATTTAATTGAATCTGTATTTCTCCTATCTACTATTTCATCAAAATTGTATTTCATATCAACTCTCCTACCTTTTAACTTAATGTCTACCACACACATATATTTTATCATGTTAAACGTTTTATTTCTATACTAAATTTCTTTGTTTAAAATATTTTGATACCATACTATAAATGAGAATAAATTATTAAAAATTTCAGGTATTATATGGTATAATGAGAACAAAAGAAATTTTTATGAATCATATTGGCGAGAGGGGATTACAAATGCAATATATTGATTTAAGAAGTGACACTGTAACAGTGCCCACTGAAGAAATGAGGGAAGCCATGTACAAGGCTGAAGTAGGTGATGACGTCTACGGCGAAGAACCTACAGTGAGAAAACTTGAAGAAATGGCAGCAGAAATGTTGGGAAAAGAAGCAGCAATGCTAGTAACAAGCGGTACACAAGGTAACCAAGTCTCAATAATGACTCACACTCATCCAGGAGAAGAAATTATTGTAGAAGAAAACTGCCATATCATAACTTATGAAGTTGGAGGAGTGGGATACCTTGCAGGCGTACAGACAAAAGCTTTGAAAAGCAACAAAGGTGTCTTAAATCCTGCCGATGTAGAAAAGGCCATAAGGCCAAAGGACATACATTACCCCGTCACAAGTCTTATCTGCCTTGAAAATACTCATAACAGAGCTGGTGGCACTGTAACTCCAATTGAAATTATGAAGGAAATATACGAAATAGCTCAAAAACATAATATACCTGTTCATTTAGATGGTGCGAGAATATTCAATGCCGCTACTTATCTTAAAGTAGATGTAAGAGAAATAGCCAAATATGCAGATAGTGTAATGTTTTGCCTCTCCAAAGGCTTATGCGCCCCTATTGGGTCGGTAGTCGTCGGCACAAAAGATTTCATTGAAAAAGCAAGAAAATACCGCAAAATGTTAGGTGGTGGAATGAGACAAGCAGGTTTTATTGCAGCTGCTGGCATTGTAGCACTTGAAAAAATGACAAAAAGGCTACAGGAAGACCATGACAATGCAAGATTTTTAGCAGAAGGATTAAAAAATATACCGGGAATAAACCTCGACCTGGAAACAGTGCAGACTAATATTGTAATGACAGACATTTCAGGCACAGGAATGACAGGTAAGGAACTATCCTTAAGACTAAAAGAGCATGGAATTTTAATAAACGGCGGGAATGATTTTGCAGTAAGATTTGTAACTCATTATTACATAAGTAAAAAAGAGATTGAAAAAACTCTCGATGCAATTGAGAAAATTGTAAGACAGTTTTAGAGAGAAGGTATCCCCTTCTCTCTATGTATATTCTATTCTCACCTTACTCCCTTCGCCAGAGACGGCAGGTGGTGTAACAATTAGTTTTACAGGTACTCTGCCTTTTAATTCATCTACATGGCTTATTATGCCCACTACCATTTTGTCTTTTTTAAGCCTTTCTAAAGAGGTCATCACTATATCCAAAAGTTCCGCATCAAGACTTCCAAAACCTTCATCTAAGAAAAAGAATTCTAAAGGTGCTCTTCCCTTTAATTGTATATGAGAAGAAAGAGCCAAAGCCAAAGAAAGGGATGTCAAAAAAGTTTCACCGCCAGATAAAGTATCTACAGACCTTCTTACTCCGCCATTGAAGTCATCTCTCATTACAAAATTGTTGTCTGAATCAATCTCAAGGGCATACCTTCCCCTGCTTATTTCCTTAAGCCTTTTTGATGCAAAAAAGGTTATATATTTAAGCTGTCTTGCGGCAATAAAATCTACAAATTTATTTCCCTGAAAAAGATTGTCCAATTCATTTAATATATCCACTACACGCTCTAATTCCTTTTTCTGCTTTGTAAATTCTTCTACTTTTTGCAAATTCTCTTGCATATCTGAAATAGCCTTTTCTGTAGCGCCTATTTCCTTCCTTTTTTCGTTTAAGACCTGTTCCAACCCTTTAATGCTTTCTTCTAATTGATTCCATTCTTCTTCATTAATTTTCTGCCCCTTTAATATCTCCATCAGTCTGTCTATACTTTTGTTTACAGATACATATTCATTTTCAAAATTCTTAATTTCTTCCTCAATTTTTTTAATATTTTCACTGTCTAATAAATACTCCAAAGCCTCTTTTTTATCCTTAAATCCCTTTTCTAATAGAGCATTTTCTAATTTTTCACTTTGTTCCCTAAACATATTATTTAAAAGGTCCCGACTCTTACAGGCAGATATCTTTTTACTTTCTATATTTTGTTTATCCTTTCTTGCCTTTTCTAAAGTTTCTTTTAAAACACTCTCCATTTTTATAATTTTTTCTTTATTATACTGAATCTCTTTTAAATATTCTTCTATGTCTCTACCTTCTGATAAAGAATCAAACTCCTGCTGCCTCTCTCGAAGGTTTTTACTTTTTTCCTTACCTATTTCCTCTATCTGTCCTTTCCTTATTGAAAGAGCATTGAGATTGTTTGAAAGGGTTTCCTTTTTATTTGTCAATTCTTCAATCGTATTTTTAAAATTCTCTATTTCATTCCTCAGCCCTTCTATTTCCCTCTCTTTTTGATTTATTTCCTCCACTTTTTCTTTAAAATCTGAAATCCCCAATTCTTCCCTTGATATTCTTAACTGACCTTCTAATTCACTGTAAGTTATACTAATAGCCTCAAGAGAAGACTCAAACTCTTTCAAAAGGCTAATATCTTTATTTATACCTTCTTTTAATCTTGTATGTTCTAAATCTAAACTTGCTTTTTCCTCCTTTAATTTTTTAATTAAGGTCTCTAATTCTTCCTTACTCTTATTCCATTTTTCTAATTTTTCTTTCCACTGTATAAATAAAGACTCCATCTTATTTAATTCTTCTTCTAACTTTAAAAGGTTAATGTCTTTTAGTATATCCCACAGTTTATCATATTCTTTTTTATACATCTCTTCTTTGACTTCTATTCCTGATAATTCACCTTTTAACTTAAAAAGCTTACTTTGATAGTCCATTATATCCTTTTCTAAGTTTGCCTTTATTTCCTGCTTTTCTTTTATTAAGTCTTCCTCTACCTTTTGTGCCAATCTTACATGATGAATCGAACCACAAACAGGACAGGGAACACCTTCTTTTAATCCCTCTGCCAGTTCACCTGCCATGTTGTTTTTTACAAGTTCCTCTATATCTTTTTTTACTTCTTCCAAACTATTATTTTTATTTTTTAATTTCTCTTCAATCTCTTTTATCTCATTATTTATTTCTTCTTTTATTTTTAAAATTTCTTTTAAATTATTTTCCGCCTCATTTTTTAACTTTTCTTTTTCTTTCAATTCTAAAATTTCTACTCTTTTTCTTTCTAAACTTTTTTGCAGGTCCAAAAGGTCTTCATTTGTGGGAGGCTTTTGCATTTCAAGTTTTTTTATATTATTGTCAACCTCTTGTATTTCTTTTTCTTTTCGTTTCAATAAATTATCTATTTTTTCAATATCTTTCTGTTGCTTACCTATTAGCTCTTTTAATTCTAAAATTCTTTTCTCCTTTTCTTTTTTCTCTTTATCTTTTCTTTCAAACTCTTTCTGAATTTCAAAAGCAGCAAAAATTTTTTCCCTTTTATTCGAATCAACTTTAATTTCATTAATTCTTTTTTCCTTCTCACTTAAGCTTTTTTTTGCTATATCTATAGAATCGGACAGGGCTTTTATTTCTCTTTCTATCCCATCTATCTGCTTTTTTAAATCTTTATACTCCTTTACAAGTTTCTCCCTTTCACTATTAATCTTTTTTATCTCGTCTCTCAGTTTAAAAGCCCTTTTAAGCCTTTCTTCCTTTTCAATTATGAGAGGAATTTTTTCTTCCTTTTCTTTTAATGAAGCCTCATATTCTTTTTCTACCTTCTCAAGTAATTGTAAAGCCTCCTCCAACTCTTTAGAATATTTTTCCACATCCTTTTGATTTAAAATGAGTTTTTTCTCTGTCTCCACTAAAGAGTCTATATACGGTTTTACTGATAATGCCTTTTCCGCTTTTTTTAACTTTTCCTTTTTATCTTCTATTTCTTTTAACTTACGGTCTAAGAGTTCCTTCTTCTGCAAAAATTGATTTAACTCCTGCTGTTTTTCCCATACCCCTTTAAGTTTTTCCCTTTCTTTATCTAATTTATCCTTTTGTTCTTTTAAAGTTTTCTCTTCTTCTTTTAAAATCTCAAACTTTTTCTTTAAATCTTCCAATGCTTCTTTAGTAACACCTTCGTGCTGACTCAACTTCGCAATTACCTCATTCAAGGAATTATTTTTTTCTCTCTTTACATCTCTTATTTTAATAAGCAATCTGCTTCCATACTTTTCTAAGCCAAAAATCCTCTCTAACATGTCCCTTCTTTCTTTGCCTGTTAGCTTTAAAAATTCACTAAATTTCCCTTGTGGCAGCACTACAGAACGAGTAAAATCCTCTGCTGTAAGTCCAATTAAATCCACTATTTTTTGCTGAACTTCCCTATCTTTTTCTGCCAAAACTCTTTCTCCACTTTCCCCTATCTCCCGCAGTCTTGCTAATGTAGTTTTATAACCACCGCTTTTTTCGTCCCTTTTTACATTTCTCTCAACTATATACCTTTTTCTTGCCCCATCAACACCTATTTCAAACTGGTATGTCAAAGACATAGATGTAGATTGAGTATTTATAAAATCCTTGCTATTTCTGGGAATTTTCCCGTACATTGAAAGAGTAATTGCATCTATAATAGTGGATTTTCCACTTCCTGTGGGACCAAATATGCCAAAAAGTCCTTTTTCTGTTAGGACTTCAAAATCAATAATTTGTTCTTCTACAAAACTATTAAGCCCAGCAATTTTAAGCTTCAGAGGTCTCATCTTCTTCATCCTCTTCCTTTACTATACTCATAAAAAGTTCTAAAACCTCCTCTGTTGGAGGAACTTTGTTTTCCTTTAAATAAAATTCTTCAAAAAGTTCCTTTACACTTTTATCATCTATCTCATAGTCTTCAATTTCCATCTCATCCTCTGGCAAAATTGGCTTTATTTCAACTATATCCGGTAATATGCTCTTCATTTCTTTTATCTTTGAAGAAGGCAGGAAAGACTCAGTTTTAATCTCGAAATATGCCCATATATCTTTATCCCTGTATTCATTGCAAATCTCTAAAGCTTCCTCTATACCATTACACCTAAACACTTCAATAGGCTTGTAATTTTTAAAATATATTTCCTTCACAGTCACAGGTTCTCCTGCCTTTAAATCTACTAAATAAGCACATTTAGAATGGTTCATCTCACTTTTGCTGTACTGAAGAGGGGAACCAGAATAATAAGCAGGAAGAGTAGAAGAAATTCTCTGAGGTTTGTGAAGGTGTCCGAGAGCTATGTACTGCGCCTTTTGTGGTAGGTGAGAAATTTCTACTGTAAAACTTCCTCCTAACTGAATAGGCCTTTCTGAACCTGACTCCTCTCCTCCTGCAACAAAAATATGAGATACCGCAATGTTTATAGTATCTTTTCTGTATTTTTTCGAAAGGTCATTAAAAATTTCACCAACTCTTTCAGAGTAACTTTTCTGCCTTTTCTCTTCCTCCAATTCTGATGTAAAAATTTCATTTAGCCTTTTTTCACTGGGATAAGGAAGAGCTATAATTACAGCTTTTTCACCTTTTATCTCAATTTCTAAAAAACCTTCTCCCGAATCTAAAATTTTAAACTTTCCAAAATCTCCTTTAGGAGCAATACTTTTAGGAGTACCTAAAAGTATCACTCCATGTTCATATGCAAGGGGGCTTGCAGCTGAAAGCCTCTCTGGATTATCATGATTTCCTGCTATGACCAAAATCACTCTTTCCCCGTTGGAAAGTTTTTTTAAAGTTGTGTAAAAAAGCATTTCCGCCCTTGCAGGAGGGTTTGAAGAATCGTATATATCCCCGGCAATTATGACCAGGTCTACATTATTTTCCTCCACCATCTGCACAAAATCCTCTAAAAATTTCTCCTGCTCTTCAATCCTTGAAAAATTTTCAAGGCTTTTTCCCAAATGCCAGTCTGAAGTATGTAAAATCCTCATTTTATCACCCTTAATATTCCAGAATCATTCCATTAAAGAAGAGGTAAATATATTTTTCTTTGACTCTTTTGCCAGTAATCTTTTCTAAAGCCTTTGCATAAAGATCTATCTGCACTTTATATTTTTCTTTTATTTCCTCCATCATTTCCTCTGTCACATAATCCGTCTTGTAATCAATAAGGATTATTTCTCCCTCTTCTTCAAAAAAGCAGTCAATAATGCCTTGCACAGCTATAAATTCATTTTCGTATTCTTCAGGCAAATCTTTGTAAACTTCTGTACTTTTAATTTTTATATGGAAAGGCACTTCCCTTTTTACATTTTGAGAACTTAACATTCTCCTTCCAAGAGAAGCTCTAAAAAATTCTTCAATTCTTCTTATGTCTATCTCTTTAGACTGTGCTTCTGTCAAAATCTCTCTATCCACCATATTCTTAATTTGCTTCTTTATGCCTTCTACACTCAAATCCCCATTTAAATCTAATTTTTGCATGACAAGGTGCATAGCTATACCTTTTTCGGCTGCAGTAAGTCCTTTTTTCTTTTCTAAAAAGGCAGGGATTTTAAGGACTGTTTTTTCAAATATTGAAGTAGTGTCCTCATCTATTACTTCTTCGTTTAAAATTCTTTTAATTTCTGTAACAGAAAGTTTCGCAGGCAAATGGCAGGCTTTTTCATAAAGATATACATAATTTAAACGCCTTGTCACTTCATCATAAAATTCACTGCTAGGGCTATCTAAATCTAAGTTTTCAAGCCTTTGCAATAAGTTTGTCTCTTCCTCAACCTGTTTTTTATCAAAAATCACATCTTTTTTATTCCAAATCCTTACCTGCCACTGTGAGCTATCCTCTTCCACAGCCACATATTGTACCTGTGCAAAATCCCTTAAAGGTTTTAAATCCGCATGCTTTATAACAGCAGGACCTATCCAATCTATATAACTTTTACCTTTTAAAATTTCATACTCAGGCACCTTACTCTCCAACATAGCAATATTGCACCATTTTTTCACTTTTTCCTTTATGTCTTTAACACTTCCAACTAATATTAACTTTTCTTTTGCCCTTGTCAAAGCAACGTACAAAACTCTCATCTCTTCAGAAAGGCTTTCTAACTTTATTTTATTTTTTATTGCCTCTTTCACAATGCTGGGATAAGAAATTCTTCTTTTGAAGTCCACAAACTCAGGGCCTAATCCTAATAAATGATGGTACAATACGCTTTGACTTAAATCCTTTAAATTAAACTGTTTACCTAAGCCTGCAACTATAACTACCGGGAATTCAAGACCTTTACTTTTGTGTATACTCATTATCCTGACTACATTTTCATTTTCTCCTACTATTTTAGCACTTCCCATATCGCCACTGCTGACTTTGAGGCGGTTTATAAAATTGATAAAGTTAAACAGCCCTTTAAAACTTGTTTCCTCGTACTGCTTTGCCCTTTCAAACAAAATCCTCAAGTTTGCCTGCCTCTGCACTCCTTGAGGCATTGCCCCTACATAGGCATAATAACCAGTGTCTTGATATAAATACCACAAAAACTCATCCACCGGCATATAAATGGCTTTCTCTTGCCACTTTTTCAATGATTCTAAGAAACTTTTAGCTTTTTGCCCTAATTCATCCTCCCTTTGTGATACCTTTTTAAGTGCTTCATATATAGCTCTATTAGGCTCTTCTAACCTTATGTCAATTAATTCTTCTGGGGTAAAGGAAAAAATAGGAGACCTCAAAACTGCCAACAACGGAATATCTTGCATTGGGTTGTCTATCACCTGAAGGAGAGATATTATAGTCTTTATCTCCGTTGTTTCAAAGTATCCCGTTCCTGTGTCCACAAAAGCAGGAATACCGACATTTATAAATTCTTCTAAAAATACAGGTGCCCATCTTTCTGTAGCCCTCAAAAGTATTACTATATCCCTATACTCTAAAGACCTGTAATTTTTGAGGTTTTTATCATAAACCATAAAGGTATTTTTCTCATTTTGTGTAACTAATTCCTTTATCCTTTGAGCTACCACCCTTGCTTCTACTTGTATGTTGTCAATAATCTCTTCCTCTTCTTCCCCATAAACCTCTAATTCTTCCTCTTCAGGAGTTTCATCATTTTTCTCTATCAAATGTATTTCCACAGGTCCACCTACAATGGCATCAAGAGGAGGTGTTCCAAAATCTGCTCCACAATTTAACTTCTCTTCCTCTGTATAATCTATCTCCCCTACATTCTTAGACATTATTTTTTTGAAAATGAAATTTACCGCATCTATGATTTGGGGTCTGCTTCTGAAATTTTTATAAAGCAGTATCTTTTTATTTTTATCTTCCTCTTTTGAAGAATAAGTATTGTACTTTTCAAAAAATATATGAGGATTTGCCTGCCTAAACCTGTATATGCTCTGTTTTACATCTCCTACCATAAACCTGTTAGGTGTGTCTTCTCGGGCTATAGTGCTTAGTATAACTTCCTGTATTAAATTAGAATCTTGATATTCATCCACAAAAATTTCTTGGAATTTTTCTCTATACATCAAAGCTGCCTCTGAAGGCTTCACATTCCCGTTTTCATCGACTTCTGTCAAAATTTGTAGTGCAAAATGTTCAATGTCATTAAAGTCTATAATGCCTTTTTCCCTTTTTTTATCAGTATATTTTTTATCAAAAAGTAGAATCAAATCCACTAAAGCCTTCATGATAGGGTACAAAGCTTTAATTTCTTCTTCAATTTTTTCTATGTCATCTGAAAAAAACTTATTTCTTATCTCCTTAATTTTAGCTTTAACCTCATTTCTTATTTTTGTCACTTCATCTTTTACTTTAGGGTCTGCATCTTTACCTGCTCTGGGAAGTCTATCAAACTCTATGGCATTTATCTGTTTTCTAAATTCCTCCCAATTTTCACAGTCTAGAAGTTTTTCCAAGCTTTCCGCCTCTATTTCAAAATTATCAAGATAGCTTTGTAGCCCATTTTCACCATGAATCTTAGCAATTGCCACATACATTCCATTTAAAAGCCCTGACATTTCTACTTTTAAACTGTCTAATATTACTGCCGCCCATTGTGAATTTTCAAAATGAAAATCCTCTTTAACTTCAAAGCTTAATAACACATCTCTAAGCCATTTTTCAGGCCAGGGAAGTGATTTTACAAAATCGTACAATTTTAAAAGAATATCTACAAGGGGTTTATCGTCCTTTGTGCCTCCATAACTTTCAACCAATGTCAAAAAATCTTCATTATCCTCTTTTTGATATAATTCCTCAAAAAGCTCCTCTACCGCCTCTAATTTTAAAAGTAAAGTTTCTGTATCATCCCCTATTCTAAAGTTAGGGTCTAAATCTATGAGAAAAAAGTTATTTCTCACTACTTCCAAGCAGAAGGAGTGAATTGTGGTGATTGTAGCTTTGTTAAGTAATGTTAGCTGATTGCTAAGCCGCCTGTCTTCCAGATTTTGGTCTAACTTAGAAATCAACGCTTCTGCTATCCTTTCTCTCATCTCAGAAGCGGCAGCATTTGTAAAAGTAACAACTAAAAGTTTATCAATATCTACAGGATTTTTGTCATCCGTGACAAGTTTTATGATTCTTTCAACTAAGACAGCCGTTTTGCCAGAGCCTGCACCTGCTGCCACCAAGAGATTACTGCCCCTTGTATTTATAGCCAGCTGTTGTTCATAAGTCCATTTGGTTTCCATCTGACTTCACTTCCTGTTCCAATATACTCCATATCTCCTCAACATCTTTACTCTTTATAACCCTGTACTCATTCCCTTTAAAATTCGTTTCAAATTGGCAGACAGAAGAGTAAGGGCAATATTTACAAGGAGTTTCTTTATCTTTTTTATATGGAGAAATTGAAATGTTTCCCTCTAACATCTGTTCGCTGAGACGTTGTATGGTCTTTTTGACGTGCCTTCTCAACAATTCAAACTGCTCTTTTGTGGCTCCTTTGGTGTTTTTGCCTACACTCCCGTCTTTATTGATTGTTGCTGGAATTATATAAGAAGTACCTTCAATTGATTTGTCCATCTCTTTTATGATTTGAGCATCATTTAAAACAAGCCCTTCCAATCTCAACTTTTTAAAAATTTGCATTTGCAACTCTTCATCTGATATATCTTTATCTGCCTTTATAATCGGGTCATCTATTTTAAAGTAGAATATGCCAGCCGGATTTAAATTTGTGTTTCCCTTTATTGCACTTTCTAATATAGCATCTAAATATATCAAAAGCTGAAGTTCTAAACCATAAAACACATCTGAAAGGTCTAAAGTTTTGTTGCCAGACTTGTAATCTATTATCCTTATATAGGCTTCATCCTCTTTTTCAAATATATCAACCCTGTCTATCCTCCCTATGAGATTTATCTCCTCACCGTTTGACAGCACAATCTTTATAGGAGGATACTTTTGGTTATCGCCAAAAGCAACCTCATGGTCTAAAGGCACAAAAGAACTTCTCTTTATATGCTCAGATACCACCCATACCGCATTAGAAAGCACTCTTTTTAACCTTTCAGCAAGATATTTGTATCTGGGACTGCTGTTTAAAATATATCCTGGTATTTTTTGTATCATGTCATCCACAATAATAGCCACAGCCTCATCGCACCACTCTCTGTCAATATCCTGCCAAGTAAGTCCTTCTTCCTCCAATGCCTTTGAAAATCTGTCAAGGACATTGTGCATAAAGGTCCCTAAATCAGGAGGCTCGAAACTAAATATTTTCCTTTCTTTCGCTTTAAGCCCGTATTGGACAAAATAAGCAAAAGGACAAGCTGCGTATTTTTCAAGTCTGGATACGCTAAAATACATTTCATCCCCATACAACTTTTTTACCTTGTGGGCAGGTACTTTTTCAACCTGATTAGTGTAATAAAGTCCTTCTAAAGCCCTTGTCAATTTCGGCTTCCATGATTCACTTTTAGCATACCATTTATACACATCCAACCACAGAGGATGCATTTTATTTGTAATATCCCATTTTTTAACTGCACTTACCATTTCATTAAAAGTAGGTGAAGGTGTTGATACGCGATTTAAATTTTCCTCTGCTGTATCCATCTCTACCACGTTGCTAAACTGCTTTATTTTAGGAAAAATCTTTTTCAAGCGGGAAATTATTATAGAGGGTCTTAAGCTTTTCCCTTCATGGTCAGCAATGGGATAGCTTATCCTTAAAAATTTACTTGTGGAAGTCAGAGCAGTGTAGACTAAAAATTGCTCTTCAAATATTTTAGTCTTTGTATCTCTGTCTAACTCCACATTGTGGGAAGCTAAAATTTCCCTATCCCCATCTGTCAAAATTCCTTCCTCAAAAAGAGAAGCAGGAAATATACCATCATTTACGCCGATTATGTAAAGGGCTTTTGCATTGTGACTTTTCATCCTATCAACACTAGTAACTAACACTTCATCAAGTGCAGGAGGAATACTTCCAATTTGATATTCATCAAATCCTATGCTGAGTATCTTCGCAAACTGTTCTACTGTAACTTTCTCTTCCCCCATCACTTCTACCATTTGGTCTAAAACATCTACAACAATATCCCAAACCTGTGCGTATTGATTTGCCGTGTCAAATTCCTTCTCTTGTTTAAACTTTTCAATCAATTTTTCAATCTTTTGAGGCAATTTCATTTCAACTAAAAAGTCATACAAAGTGCCACAAGCTTCTTTAATATTCTTTGATTTAGAAAATTTTTTATAAAAATACTGTAAAGGAGTTGCGATTTTTCCTTTTATCTCATTCACTCTCTCTATTATCTCTTTTTCATCTTCCTCTATTGAAAGTCTATCAAATCTGTAATTTAACCTGTAATTCCAAACTTTCTCTTTCCATTTATCTCCTTTTATACCATTAGCTAAAACATAATTCTCAATAAGGTTTATGTCCTCTTTTTCTAAATCTGCAAAACCTGTCTTTAGGTATCTAAAAACAGACTCATAAGACCATCTTTTTAAATGAATGTCAAAAAGGGAGGTTATAAAAACGATGATAGGGTTGTTTTTTATTTCTATCTTTAGGTCTATAAAATAGGGAATTCCATATTGAGAAAATATAGCTTTTATGAGTTTATGATATCTATTTAAATCGCGAGTAGCTACCACAATGTCAGAATACCTAAACCCCTCATCTCTCACTAATCTTATGATATCTCTTGCAGTCTCTTCAACTTCGCTATAGACATTGACAGCCTTAAATATGCTTATATCCTCTGTTTCTTTTAGATATACTTTGTAAGGGTAGGAAAAGAGATGTTTTTCTATAAAACTTAGTTCTTCACTTTCTTTAAATCTCTGTGGAATCCCTATATTCAAATTCACTGGTTTTTCATAGGATATATTATTTCTTTGGCATATTTCTAAAAGTTTGTCTTCTGTCTTTTTAGTAGTGTAAAAAAGGTCTGTAGTATCAATTTCATAAGAGTTGTGTGATGTATCCATACAGAGGGTGACATTTACTCTTGAAGCTTTCTTTAAAAGCTTTTCTATTACCCTGTACTGCTTTGGCGTAAAACCCGTAAAGCCGTCTATCCAAAATTCCGCTCCTTCAAATTGAGAAGAATATTCCAGTTTCTCTGCCAAAAGAGTCAACTCATCCTCTTGGTCTATATAATTTTGGTGTAAACTCTCTTCAAATTTAGAATATATTAAACTTATGTCTTTTAGTTTTTCTCTTAATCCTAAATTATCTATTGTTTCAGTTATCTCTAATAACTTTTCAGGAGTCACTTCAAATCTTTTAAGCTCTGTTATAACTTCTGAAACTTTTTTGATAAAACCCTGCTGCCTGGAGGCTTTAGAATAAACCTTAAGGTATTTTTGTATGTCTTCTATTATTTTATAAATAAGCATTGACCTCCCACAAGATTTCATGTGCTGACGGGTAAGGCCTCCAACTTCTGTAAATACCCTATTTGCCAAAGTCTTAAAACTCAAAACTTGTGCCCTTATCTTTTCATCTTTTTCAATTGTATTTAAAAGATATTTTTCTGCCTCAAAGGTAAATTGTTCGGGGATAAGTAGTATAAGAGGGTGGGATTTTCCATCATTCAATTTTCTCTTTATATCATTAAGGCAAAAGGCAGTCTTGCCTGTACCTGCTCTTCCATATATAAATCTTATGCTCATATCGTCCACTCCTTTAAGCGAAAGGACATCTAATATAAATGTTACCACATTATTGATGTTTGGTGAAGAGACTCAAACTATTGAATTATTTTCTCGTTTTGTGGTACAATACATTACTGTAAATGACCTAAAACACTACCCACAAAGGAGTTGTAGAAGTTGACACAAGATATAGTGATGTTGCTTTTTAGTCTCGCCTTTATACTTCTTTCCTGTATCTTATTTACAAACTCAGTAGAATGGTTTGGAAAAAAGTTAAACTTAAGTCAGGGAGTAGTGGGAAGTATTTTAGCTGCTGTAGGCACCGCACTTCCTGAAACAATTATACCAATTATCGCTATACTTTTTTATGGAGGAAGAGAGGCAAGTCAAATAGCCACAGGTGCTATTTTAGGAGCTCCCTTTATGCTTTCTACCTTAGGATTTTTGATAACAGGTGCTGCCATCATAATTTATTCCCTTTTTGGAAAAAGAACGTTGAAAATGAATGCAAATAAAAAAGTGTTTCAAAGAGATTTGACATATTTTATCTTAGTATACGCAATAGCAATTTTCGCTTCTATCTTTAATCAAGTTAACGAAATTAGAATATCTGCAGTTATATTGGTACTTTTAGCATACGCTTTTTATGTAAAACGTACTTTTTCAGATGAACAGCAATTGGATGAAAATATAGGAACTCTATACTTTTCAAAGTTTTTAGGAGTAAAAACTAATTTACTCTGGATAACCAGCCAATTAATTCTATCTCTTTTAGGAATAATTTTTGGCGCTCACTTGTTTGTAGGATATGTAAAAGATTTGTCTCACATGATGGGAATTTCACCTTTAATACTCTCAATTGTCATAACGCCTATTGCAACAGAACTGCCTGAAAAGCTCAATTCTATTGTGTGGGTAGGACAAAAAAAGGATACTCTTGCACTTGGAAATATAACGGGGGCGATGGTGTTTCAGCCTTCCATACCAGTTACTATTGGTATACTGTTTACGCCATGGAACATCACAGGAATAGCTTTTTTAAGTGCCATGTTAGCTTTAACTTCAGCTATTTTAAATTTAATGTGGATAAATATGAGAAAGTCAGTTAATCCTTTTGTGTTGATGTTTGGAGGAGTATTATACGGAATATTTTTAATCACTGTACTCCATTAATTTATATCTTCATCTCTGTTGCTTATATAAATACCTGTATGTTATAATTTTAATAAAGTAAATAAAGTTTTTACGGTTGGCAAGTCTTATGACTTGTTCAAGAACTTTCGGCTTCTTGGGTGGGAAGCTCATCTTAAAGGTGAGTTTTTCCACCTTTTATTTTACAAAATAATACAAATAATAATGTAAAAGGAGGATGGATTGTGGTCATTGTTGCACTCTTAGTAATATTATTAATGATCCTAATTTTGCCTCTTGTAAATAGGCATATAGAACACAACATCGAATATTTTCTTTTTGCAATGGGAGTTGCTGCAGCATTTGTATCAGGAGTATTTTCTTATGACCTGATAGCTCACATATTTAAAAATCATCTTTTGTATTTAATAACAGCAGCCGTATTTTTATCAGGACTTTTATTTGAGATATTTAAAAATAAATTTAAAAAATTTATAGGAACAGTAGTAACTCATATTCCGCTTAAAATATTTGTATTTTTAGTAATTATTATCCTTGGCTTGACAGCCAGTATAATTACAGCCATCATAGCCTCAATAATATTAGTGGAAATAATTCACTCGTTGCCCTTAAAACACAAAGACAAAGTGGTGATTACTGTCATTGCCTCTCTTTCAATAGGCATGGGTGCTGCACTAACACCAATTGGCGAGCCCTTAGCCACAATAGTAACCTCAAAATTAAATGAAAGCTTCCTTTACCTTTTTACTACCTTAGGCATTTACATCATACCAGCTGTATTGGCTTTGGGCTTTTTGGGTTTACTTTATATTAATAAATTAGAGAAAAGTAGTCTCATTATAGAAGAAAATTATGTGAAAGAAGCAGAAGAAATTAAAAAAATTGAAAGATTTCAATTTATCTTTATTCAAGCATTTAAAATTTTTGTTTTTATTCTGGCATTGGAACTTTTAGGTGCAGGATTCAAACCTATTATTGATAATTATATAATTCATCTTGATAGCCGACTTTTATACTGGATAAACATGCTATCTGCAGTTCTTGACAACGCAACACTGGCAGCAGCCGAAATTTCTCCTCACATGACAACAGAACAAATCCAAGCAATATTGATGGGGCTTCTAATAAGTGGCGGCATGTTGATTCCAGGAAACATACCTAATATCATATCAGCAGGAAAGCTGAATATAAAAAGCCGTGAATGGGCTTTGGTAGGAATTCCTCTATCTTTAATTGGTTTAGTTATATATTTTATCATTCATTTTGTAGTCTGATTCTATTTTACTCTATTTGTTAATTTACCTATTCCCTCTATTTCAATAGTTACAACGTCTCCAGGTTTTAAAGGGCCAACGCCAGAGGGTGTTCCCGTCAATATGACATCGCCAGGGTTTAGCGTCATTATGTGAGATATAAAACTCACAAGTTTATAAACGCCAAATATGAGATGTCTGGTGTTACTTTTTTGCTTTACTTCATCATTTACATATGTAATTATGTCCAAAGAAGATGGGTCTAAGTCTGTCACAATCCAAGGGCCTATGGGCAAAAAGGTATCAAAAGACTTCGCTCTTGTCCATTGACCATCTTTTGCCTGCAAATCTCTTGCTGTTACATCGTTAGCTATCGTATAGCCAAGGACATAATCTAACGCATCTTTTTCAGACACATTTTTCGCTCTTTTGCCTATTACAACAGCCAATTCCCCCTCATAGTCAACCCTCTCTGACATCTTAGGAATAACTATAAAATCATCAGGGCCAATAACTGCTGTTGAAGGTTTTATGAATAATGTCGGTTCCTCCGGCTCTTTGTCCCCCATTTCCTCTATATGATCCCTATAATTTAACCCTACACATATAGCTTTTGTAGGCAGGCAAGGAGGCAAAAGCTTTACTTCCTCCAAGTTGTAAGAATAAAAGCCTTCACTTCCAAATGCAATAACTTTATCCCCTTCAATTATTCCATATTCATTCAACGCTTTATCTATTCTCACAAGCCTCACAATAAAACCCCCTCAAATTTTTAGATTTAAAAATATTTTACCACATAACCTATGATTAAAAAATAGCCTGTATTTACAGGCTCCAGCTTGTTGACAAAGTCAAAAATTTTTAAATAGGATATTTTGCATCGTTGCTCCGATGTTCCAAAGCGACAAAACTAAACTCGACCTTCAGGCTCCGGCAGGGTATCGGGCACATTCGACCTCTTTGTCTTAGTGCCCGCCTTCGCCATCCATGGCTACGGCCCTGCCTCCACCCTTGGTCTCGCTAAGTTTTGTTGCCGCTTTGTCACAAGTCGTTCCTTATGCAAAATATCCTATTTTCGAAAGTTTGTCTACAGTCTGTAGCCTGCATTTACAGGCTCAATTACATTTGACTTTTTATGTACTCTCCTAATTTTTTATCTACTTTGCTTATATGATTTAGCACCCAATCTACTAAAGTTCTATTAACAGTCATCAAATTAGTGAGCGTAGGACCTTCTTTTTTTATTTTTTCATCTAGTTCATTGACTTCTTTAATAAAATTGTCATGAATTTGTTTATGTATTTCATACTCAGGATATTTATACTTTCTCATCAGCTCTTGTTCGGCGCTAAAATGCGTTACAGTGTACTCTTTTACAAATTCCATTGCTTCCTCAACTTTTTCCTTGCCTCTTTTTTGATTGTATGCCTCTAAAAGGTCATTGATTCTTCTTATCCACTCTTTGTGCTGCTCATCAATATAATCATATCCTACAGACAAAGACTCCGTCCACTTCATTTTAAAAATCCCCCTTTGCTTTTCTTATGTGTTCTCCTACCTTTTTGTCCTCTTTGCTTATGTGATTTATAAGCCAATCCACCAACGTTTTATTGACAAGCATTATGATTGATAAGTTTATGCCTTCTTTCTTTATTTTTTTGTCTAATTCCTCTACTTTTTTAATGAAATCTTCATGAATTTTTTTGTGTTCTTCATAAGAAGGGTATTGATATTTTTTCATGAGGTCTTCTTCAGCGCTAAAATGTTCTATAGTATAATCTTTTAAAAATTTCATCACTTCTTCAATTTTTTCTTTTCCTTTTTTCTGATTGCAAGCGTCCAGAACATCATTTACTTTTTTTATTAACTCTTTATGTTGACTGTCAATGAGTTCATTTCCAACTGATAAAGATTCAGTCCACTTCAATTACTCTCTCCTCCCGATTTTATCATTAACTACATTATAAACTTTTATCGTCAAAAAAACAATATTAAAAAGGACAAACTCTTAAGTAAAACTAAGAAATTTGTCCTTTTTTGTATTTTACTCGTACCTTAGAGCTTCAATTGGATTTAAATTGGCAGCTTTATTTGCAGGATATACACCAAAGAACAATCCCACAATTACTGAGAAGGAAAAGGATATTAATACTGTAGAGAGAGAAGGCTTAGCATTTATATTCATAGCTGAGCCTAGTACCATCGACAATACGTATCCTACTATAATTCCCACTATTCCTCCTAATCCGCTTAAAGTTAATGATTCAATTATAAACTGAAGTAATATATCTTTCTTTTTGGCTCCTAATGCTTTTCTTATCCCTATCTCTCTCGTCCTTTCAATAACAGATACAAGCATTATGTTCATTATGCCTATTCCACCGACTAAAAGGGATATTCCTGCAATTCCTCCAAGGAGCAAGCTCAATGTAGCAGTAACACTATTTACTGTAGATAAAATTTGTGATTGATCAATTATTCTAAAGGCATTTGCATCGCCTTTAAATATAGTTAGCAGTTTGCTGTTTATTTCGTTTTTAGCGAATTCAACGGTATCTGGGCTTGTAGCTTCTATATATATTTGTCTTATCTCTCTATTTTTCGCAAAGTAGAACATTGTTTTAAGGGGTATAAATATTGAATCATCATCAGAACCTGCAATTGAAGAACCTTTTTGTGACAAAATACCTACTACCGTGAAGTTTTGGCCATTTAATTTTATAGTCTTGCCAATAGGATCAGTAAAGCCAAAAAGCTCTCTCGCTACATTGCTGCCAAGAACTGCTACCTTGTTCCTTCCTTCATCATCCATTGGCAAAATGAATCTGCCAGCTGCTACTTGTATATCGCGTATTGATTGATAATCTCCATTTACTCCATTTACCGTTGTGTTGTCCACTGAATTATTTCCGTACATAGCCGTTACACTGGTAGATATGACCGGAGAGATAGCAGCTATAAAGTTTGAGTCTTTTAAAACAATGGCTTGGTCATAAGTTAAAGAGCTTTCTCCCCCTCTCCCCATTACGTTTACCATTATGAGGTTTGAACCCATACTCTGTATCTGAGAAGTAACACTTCTTGTAGAGCCCTGGCCTATACTTACTAAGGCTATAACAGCTGTGACACCTATTATAATCCCCAACATGGTGAGAAAAGACCTCATTTTATTGCTTAAAATACTGCGTATAGCTATTTTCAAAGCTTCTACATATCTCACGGTGTTACCACCTCGTTTTCTAAAATACGCCCATCTTTTATTCTTACTATTCTTTTGGCTTGTGCAGCTATATTAGGGTCATGAGTTATAAGTACTACTGTATTCCCTCTCTCGTTTAACTCTTTTATTATTTTCATTATCTCACTACCACTTTTTGAGTCTAAGTTTCCCGTCGGCTCATCTGCTAATATTAGATGGGGATTGTTTGCTAGCGCCCTTGCTATTGCTACTCTTTGCTGCTGACCTCCTGATAATTCATTAGGTCTATGGTGCATCCTTTCCTTAAGTCCTACCATCTCTAAAAGCATCTCTGCTCTTTGCCGCCTTTCTTTCGTAGGTACACCTTTGTATATCATAGGCAATTCCACGTTTTCTAAAGCCGTCATTTTTTGAAGCAAATTGAAATTTTGAAAAACAAACCCTATTTCGCTACATCTTAAATCTGCTAATTGATTGTCAGAAAGTTTGCTTGTGTCTATGCCATTTAAAAAGTATTCTCCAGAAGTTTTTACATCTAAGCACCCTATTATATTCATTAAAGTAGTTTTACCTGAACCTGATTGACCGACAATTGATACAAATTCTCCTTTTTCAATGTCAAGGTTTATACCATCTAACGCTCTTACTTCATTTTCTCCCATTTTGTAAATCTTTGTTAAATTCCTTATTTTTATTAAAATGTTATCCATCATTTACCTCCCTGTGGAAGTGTTATTTTGCCATGTCCTGTTAGCACCTTGATGAGTAATATTCCTGTTGAAATTGCCTTCTGGCCTAAAGCCACCCATTATGCCAAAAGCACTTGGATTACGGTTATTTGCGTTTGTTGAGGAATTAAGTATTGGAATTAATACTTTGTCTCCTTCCTGTAAACCGCTCACAATTTCTATAAAATTGTCGTTGTAAATACCTGTTTCCACAAATCTTATGTTGTTCCTGAAAAAGTTCTCGTTATTAGTGCTATTGTTAGTGCTATTGATATTTTGATTTTTTAAATCGTCTGTATAGAGTATTACGTATTTTCTATTTCCGTTTGTCTGAACGGCTTGTATTGGAAGTATTAAAGCATCTTGTTTTTCTGCAACAATTATTGAAACATTCATTGACATGCCTAACATTAATCCTTCGCTTGGATCGACTTCAATAATTACGTTGTAAGAAGAAACTCCATTTTGTATTGTTGGAAGTTGTGACACTTCTGAAACAGTACCTGTAAATGTTTTGTCTGGTAAGTCATCTGTTGTAATTTGTGCTTGTTGCCCTACTTTTATGTGCTTTATGTCTGTTTCGTCCACTGAAAGGTTAATGATGTATTTGTTGTTGTTTGCTATTACCGCAGTTTCTGGTTGACTCTCATAAGTAGATAATTGCGTTATATCTAAAACGGGTATAAAACCTGCTTGCTGCGATTGAACACTTGAACCATTCATGTTAGAGTTAACAGCAGAACTACCTAATATATCTCCCTCTTTGATATTCTGACTCAGTATTTTCCCATCTATAGGAGAGTATATCTTTAAGTTGTTAATTTGTTGTAAAATCTGATCATAATTGTTTTCTGCTTCCATAACTTTTAATTTGTCATTTTCTATCTGCATCTGCAGATTGCTTATGTTGTCTGATGAAAGTTTTATTAAAAGCTGTCCTTTCTTTACACTTTGCCCTTGAGAAATATATATTTTATCTACCGTACCTGATGTTTGCGCTGTGACATTGACTGTGTTTTTGGCAGTTAACGTGCCATCTTCTAATGCTGTTTCTATTCCGTTATCTGTGTGTATTGATACTTGTACCCTCATTCCATCGCTTAATGCCCCCGGATTGTCAAGCCCTACTGTCACATAGTAGTATTGCACTGTATTATTAGGAACCGGCTGCTCTGAAACGTATTCAACAGTACCTGTTACAGTTGTAAATGAGTCGTATAAAAAAATATCCGCCTTTTGCCCAACTTTTATATTCTTTATTTGAACACCATTGAAAGGAACTTTTACAGTAACATGGGAGTAATCTGCAACGGTTGCAACAGGTGTCCCAGGTGTAACATTCTGTCCTTCTTTTACAAGTATACTGTCTATAATCCCGCCAGAAGGAGAAGTTATGTTTAAATTTGCAATGCTACTATTGTAGTTCTGTGTGTCTTGATTTAGTTGCTGCTCAGCTAAGTTAAGGTTTATTTTTGCTTGTTCCAGCTGATTGTTTAAATCGTCATCTTCAATTTCGTATAATAGGTCTCCTTTCTTTACAGTGTCTCCTACCTTAAAATGCACTTTCTTTACTGTTCCACTGCCTTTTAGCGTAATTGCTCTTACATCACCACTTAAGTTTCCTGTCCCAGTGACTTTCATAGAAATATTACCGCGAGTAACTGTAACATACGAAAGCTGCTGGGATTGTGATGATTTTGCCCTGTTTACAAAGTAAAAAGTGACAATTCCAATGATTAATACTGCAACAATTACATATAAATATTTCCTCTTCATAAATCCACCTCTTCTAAAAATTGATGTTATAATTAAAATAGCAGAAAAATGTTATACAAAAATTAAGAATATGTGATGAATTTATGTAGTTTACACTTTAATATATTTCCACCTGCCCGCTTTAAATCTATAGCTATACATTACTGACCTTACAACAAAGTCGATACATATACCAATCCATATTCCATATACTCCCATACCAAACACTTTACCAAGAATATATCCAATAGTCACTCTAAAGAGCCATAATCCAATAAAAGCCGTGAGAACAATATAAGGAATATCGCCTGCAGCCCTTAATACTCCTGCCATGACATTTAATATAGCAAGCAAAGGTTCCACAACAGCAAAAATCTTTATAATATCAGAAGCTATTTTTATTACAATAGGATCAGTAGTATAAAGCGCTGCAAGCTGCTTTGAAAATATAAACATAAAAACACCTATGACAGAAATTACAGCAACAGCAATGTTTCTTGAAACTTTTGCGTATATTTCCGCTAACATAAAATGTTTTGCACCGAGACTCCGTCCCACTAAACTGGTTGCCGCTATTGAAAATCCAAATATAGGCATAAAAGCAAGACTATTAGCATTCATACCTATTTGATATACAGCAATTGCAATAGTCCCCATTGTGGAAACGATCACTTGCATTACAAGGAAACCACCTTGCATTATTACCTGCTCTAAAGAAGCTGGTATTCCTACTCGTATAATCCTCATCATCATGTTAAAGTCAAGTCGAATCTTTTCTTTTATATCAAGATTAATTCGCCTTTTGCCAAAATATAAAACATATAATTGCAAAAAACCTCCTATTATTCTTGAAATTGTAGCAGAAAGTGCAGAACCTTTTACTCCTAAAGGAGGTATTAAATATCTACCGTGATAAGTCACTCCAAATACAAGTGTGCTATTTAACAAAAGATTTATCACATTTACTGTAGCAGTTATGTACATTGGGGTTTTGGTATCCCCTGCACCTCTTAAAGCCCCGCCTATGATGATATCAATTATCACAAAAGGTAGCCCAAAAAGCACTATTCTATAGTACATTAAAGCCAATTTAAAAACATCAGTGGATACACTTCCAAAGAAGGTTTTAACAATAGGTACTGCAAAAATATAGCCCAAAGTAGTGAGTCCTATAAAAATAGCAATACTCATAATAAGTGACTGCATAACTGCAAGGCGAGCCCCTTCTTCGTCTTCTTCGCCAATAAGCCTTGCTACAATTACTGTGGAACCAGTGGCAAGCCCTGAAAAAATTGCTTGAAAGAAAAAAATAAGGGAATTAATCATCCCAACAGCCGCAATTGCACTGGCACTTATTCGACCTACAAATATAGTTGACACCATTCCAACTGTCATTATAAGCATTTGTTCTGTTATAGAAGGCCAAGCCAATTCTATAATTTCTTTAGCAACATTGCGCTTATGCCTCTCTTTTGCCTCCAATTTAATCCCTCCGTTGCTTCGTTTCCTCATTTAAAAGTTCACTTGCTTTTTTCACTACTTCCTGCCCCATCTTTTTATTTATTTCTCTAACTACATTTTCTGCCTTAATAAATTTAATAACCCTTTTATCCAAAAAGGACAATTGCTCATATTTTACTGCACTCAAGTTAGAAACAGATAGACCAATAAGCCTTATATATTGGTCTAATTTTAGACTTTCAATAATTTCGTAGGCTACATCGTATATGTCCTCACCTAATCGTATATATTTATTTAATGTCTTGCTTTTGGTGTGAACTGCAAAATCTGGTGTCTTTATCTTAACAGTAACCGTTCTGGCATAAAGTCTCTCTCTAACTAATTCTTCCGATATTATGTCGGAAAATAATTTCACATAATAAAGTAAAAGCTTTTTGTCCTTTGTATCCTTTTCCAGTGTTTTTTCCTTTCCTATAGATTTAATCTCCCTCATTGTTTCAACAGGCCTCTCATCAATGCCACGAATTCTTAAATATATTTCCACACCTACCCTACCAAAAATTTCGACAAGATTCTCCTGTGACAATTTTAAAAGGTCACCAATTGTATTTATTCCCATAGATTTAAGTTTTCCTTCTGATTTTTCTCCTATCCCATAAACTTTGGAAACGGAAAGTGGTTTTAAAATGTCGGGAATCATGTCTTCTGTTATGACCATAAATCCATCTGGCTTATTCCAATCAGAAGCAAGCTTTGCAAGAAATTTGTTATAGGAAACTCCTGCAGAAATGGTAAGTCCCGTCGTCTCTTTCACTTTCTTTTTTATTTCCAGGGCAATAATCTCTGGATTTTTGTCAATATCTGTAACATCAAGATAGGCTTCATCAATAGACACAGGTTCGACTAAAGGAGTTATACTGTACAGGATGTCAAAAATTTGAGCTGAAACCTCTTCATATCTTTTTCTCCTTACAGAAAGAAAAATACCGTGTGGACATAGCTTCTTCGCCATGTACATCGGCATTGCAGAATATATTCCGTACTTTCTTGCCTCATAGGAGCAAGTTGAAACTACTCCTCGTTCCGACAAACCACCTATAATAACAGGTTTTCCTCTATATTCTGGATTATCATGTTGTTCTACAGATGCAAAAAAAGCATCCATGTCAACATGGATAATCTTCCTCTTCATAATCATCCCTCAATTTTTTTATTTCATATTAGGAAAACCCAGTTGTCTCAAGGCCTCATATAGTACTATAGCTACAGAGTTGGACAAATTTAAAGACCTTGTAGATATCACTTCATGCATTGGTATCCGTATACAGTCTTCGTAGTATTTTTCAATCAACCACTTAGGAAGTCCTGCAGTCTCTTTGCCAAAAAGTATATAAGAATTGTCTTTATATTTTACTTCATGATAATACTTTTTAGCCTTTGTGGTAGCAAGATAAAACTTTTTACCTTTGTTTTGTTTAAGAAATTGTTCGAGATTATCGTAAACAGTAAGGTCTAAAAGAGGCCAGTAATCTAAGCCAGCTCTTTTTACGTATTTTTCGTCTATACTGAAACCTAAAGGTTTTACAAGATGAAGCCTGCTGCCTGTAAGCACACAAGTTCTTGCAATATTCCCTGTGTTTTGTGGTATTTCAGGTTCAACAAGTACTACATTAAGTGGCATCACCAAAACCTCCATGCAGTAACAACTTTACAATTTTATTATATCACAAGGAGTATATAATTAAAAAATTAGTAGGTAAATAATTTTCGTCTTTCGGCCTCGCTAAGTTTCCCGGCACTCAACTGAACAGGCTGTCCTTTCTCTTATTCTCCTTTTTTAACATTTTCCGGTTTAAATATTTTCACTAAAACTTTAATCAACACAAAAAATATTACTAACATCAAAAAAGTCATTCCTATTCCCACAATAGCAATTTTAAATACATTAAGTAAGTCCATTTTGTTCACCTCTTTCAAATTTTAGCTCCTCTAATGAAAGTATCTAAAAACCTCTTTCCTGTAATCCAAACTCTACACTTTTAATTGCATAACTTTCAATTACATAACAGAACTTACAAGTGCTATTACAATACCTCCTGCTATGATAGAACCTAACTGACCTGCAACATTTGCTCCTACAGCCTGCATTAAAATAAAATTTGTAGGGTCTTCTTTTTGGGCTATTTTCTGTATGACACGAGATGACATTGGAAAGGCTGAGATTCCAGCAGCTCCTACCATTGGATTGACTTTATTTTTTAAAAACAAATTTAAAAACTTTGCAAACAATACTCCTCCTGCTGTATCAAATATAAATGCTATAAGTCCCATTCCAAATATCAAAAGAGTCGTAGGTGTCAAAAATTTGTCGGCAGTCATAGTAGAACCTATTGTTATCCCAAGTAAAAGTGTCACAAGATTGGCAAGTTCATTTTGTGCAGCTTTTGAAAGCCGTTCTACTACCCCACCTTCTCTTATGAGGTTACCAAACATCAAAGAACCTACAAGAGGAACACTAGTTGGTACTAAAATTCCTGCTACAAATGTCACTGCTATTGGAAAAAGTATTTTAGCTGTTTTTGAAACTTCATTCATGCGCAAATCCATTCTAATTTTTCGTTCTTCTTCACTGGTAAGCATTTTTATCACAAAGGGCTGGATTATTGGAACTAATGCCATATACGAATAAGCTGCAACTGATATAGCACCCAAAAGCTTTGGTGCAAACAAATTAGCTACATAAATAGATGTAGGGCCATCTGCAGCGCCAATTATGCCTATAGCAGCTGCTTCTTTTAAATTAAAGTCCAGCATGTGCGCAAAAATTATAGTTAAAAATATTCCTAACTGCGCTGCTGCGCCAAAAAATATCATTAACGGTTGCTTAAGAAGTGGTGAAAAATCTACCATTGCCCCAACTGCAATAAAAATGAGAATAGGAAAAAGTTCTGTACTTATTCCAGCATTGTATAGAATTGTAAGAAAACCATTTTCACCTATAGCAGATGAAAGCGGGATATTCGCAAGTATTATACCAAATCCTATAGGCAAAAGTAACATTGGCTCGTATTCTTTTTTTATCGCAAGATATATAAGGATACCTCCAATGATAAACATTATAATATGACCTAATGTAAGATTTAATATACCTTCTATAAAAGCATTCATTGTATATATACTCCCTTCTTTTGTAAATATAAACAAAAAAGACCCTTATAGTGGTAAACACTATAAAGGTCTCGCTCAAACTCCGCATGGAGTTTTTGACCTGCCGGAGAAAATCTCTCGTGCTGACGACAGGTCAAACCACAATGTGTGGCAAGCTACTCCCCTTTTATGTTCCATTATATATTAAATCGTTAACATATTCAACTAAGAAAAGAGGCAAAACGCCTCCTTTCTTAGATTTATTTAGTTTTCTCCTTGTTGTTCAAGTTGTACAGTGTCGTTGTCAGTAGCATTTGTTTTTTCGCCTTCGCTAACCTTTTCTTTAGATTTTTCATTGTCTTGACCTTTGTCTTGCGCTAATACTGCCCCATTTCCTGCATCAACTTTTACATCAACTAAACCTGTGTTTGTCCTTATTTCCACGCTGTATACAAGATATCCATTTTCGTTGTCAAGACTTACTTTTGTCACTGTACCTGGTACAACTTTCAATGCTGCTGTCTTTGCTTGATCTAGAGTTATCTTTGCAAGGGAAGCCAACTTCGCGCTTTCTTGCGCTTCATTGTCTTTTACATTCTTTTCATTGTCTTTTGCATTGTCTTGAGAATTTGCAACTTTTATTGTGCCTTGATACATTGGTTGCTGTTCGTTTATGTTTTGTTTGTCAGATTGTGTAGTAACAGTAGACGTCACAGCTGAAGGAGCGGGAGCATTTGTTTGAGCCTCAGCAATTCCTTGATAAGATGCTCCTCCTAGTAATCCTATAGCCATTGCCCCCGTAACAACATAAGTCATTAATTTTTTGTTCATTTGAACCACCCTTTCTTTTATTTTAGTTGATGGTCTACCATCAACTTTCAAGTTCATTTTATAACCTAAACATTAAAGCAATATTAATTGAAAATTAAACTAAAATTAATTTTTTTGAATTGACTCCGCCATAAAATAGTGCTATTATTTTTAAGAAGATGACACCATTTTAGGGGAGTGATAGGTCTGGAAGAAATAATACGTTTTGGAGTTTCAATGGAATCAAAACTTCTTTATCAATTTGACGAGCTTATAAAGAGAAAAAACTACAACAACAGATCCGAAGCCATAAGAGATTTGATAAGAGATTTTATAGTGGAAAATCAGTGGGAAGCAGAAGATGTGGAAACTATTGGAACAATTACATATGTTTTTAATCATGAAGTGAGAGAAATAAGTGACAAACTGACAGACATACAACATAAGCACTATCAAAACATAATCTCAACAATGCACGTACACCTTGATAAGCACAACTGCCTCGAAATAATGGTAGTAAAAGGTACCGCAAAGGAAATTACAAAAATTGCAGATGAAATAATAAGCACAAAAGGGGTAAAACATGGAAAATTAGTAACGACAACAACAGGGGAAAATTTATAAATAAAGGGGGTAATTTTATGCACATACCAGAGGGATATATAAGTCCCCAAACCTGTGCCGTTATGGGTGCTGCTATGGTACCAGTGTTGACAGTTGCAGCAAAAAAAGTCAACAAAAGTTTTGACAAAAAGGATGTTCCTGCTATGGCAATAGGGTCAGCTTTTGCCTTTACAATAATGATGTTTAACGTACCAATACCAGGAGGTACAACTGCCCACGCAATTGGCGCAACTCTACTTGCTATAACTTTAGGGCCTTGGGCGGCAAGTATATCTCTTACGATAGCCTTATTTATTCAAGCATTGCTTTTTGGCGATGGAGGAATTTTAGCTCTTGGAGCAAACAGCTTTAATATGGCATTTATAGCTCCTTTTGTGGGATATGGAATTTACAGGCTCATGTTATCTCTCAAACTAAATAAGGTTTTATCATCTGCTATAGGGGGATATGTAGGAATAAATGCTGCAGCTCTTGCTACAGCAATAGAACTTGGGCTTCAGCCATTGCTTTTTCATACAGCAAATGGAACACCCCTATATTTTCCTTATGGATTAAACGTAGCAATACCTGCAATGATGTTTGCTCATCTTACAGTAGCTGGTATTGTAGAAGCTGTTATAACAGGTCTTGTAGTATATTATTTACAAAAAGTAGACGAAGAAAATATATTATATAAATTCTCATATAGGCTTAGAGGTGATAATAGATGAAAAAGTTCTACATTGCAGCTATAGTTATAATACTTCTCACTCCTCTCGGACTTTTAGCTCCTGGTTCAGCATGGGGAGAATGGGGCTTAGATGAAATAAAGAGCATGATAGGATATATACCCGAGGGAATGAACCGATTTTCAGAAGTTATAAAAGCAATATTACCCGATTACAGTATACCAGGATTTGATGCTAATTTCTTTCAACAAGCTTTAGGTTATATTTTTTCAGCAGTTGTAGGAATCGCAGCTATTGTATTGATATTTGCAATATTAGGGAGGATTATGGGAAAACCCCAGAAAAAAAATGGATAACTTTTTAGAAAAGACAATCTTAAGTATACAAAGTGTATTTGAAGACATGTTTTATTCTGATGCAATTTCTGTTAAGAAAGGTATTATGCAGTCTCTTGATACGAGGATAAAACTTATTTCTCTTTTTGTATTACTCATTATAGTTAATTTTGGAAAGACAATATCTTTTATGACCATATTTCTTATTTATACACTTTTGTTGGCTTATTTTTCTAAAATTCCTTTAAAAACATATATTGTGAGGGTATCAGCAGTCTCAATATTTTTTACAGGTATTGTCCTGATACCTTCACTTTTTAATGTAGTAAAAGAAGGACAGCCTTTAGTATATTTCACAAAAAATTTTTATATAACAAAAGAAGGATTAAAAAGTGCCATTGTTTTTATGATGAGGTCATTTATATCTTTATCTTTTGTGTATATATTAGCTCTATCAACAAAATGGGTAGAAATCTTAAAAGCATTGAGAACTTTTAAGATTCCCCGCATTTTTACTGCTACACTTGAAATGGCCTTACGTTATATCTTTTTGCTTTTAGAAATTGCTATAAACATGTTCCTCGCAAGAAAAAGCAGAAATGTCGGGAAAAGTGATAGTAGTGAAGGAAGAAAATTTGTCGCTTCTGCTATGGCAAATGTTTTGATAAGGTCTCAACAACTGAGTGATGATGTTTACAATGCTATGGTTTCGCGGGGTTACAAAGGAGAATACAAAACAATAACTACTTTTAAAATAACTTTTTATGATTATATATGGATAGGTTTTAATATAACTTTTTTATCCATCTTGTGGTATATCCACCCATAAGGAGGACCAAATGAGCACAGTATTTGAATTAAAAAATGTCTACTACTCTTACAATAAATCAGTTCCTGCTTTAATTGACATAAGTTTTGAAGTAAAAAAAAGAGAAAAGTTAATTCTTCTCGGTGCAAATGGCAGTGGAAAATCCACTCTTTTAAAATTGATGGACAATTTAATTTATCCGGACAAAGGTGAAATATGGGCATTTGGCAAATTGCTGGGGGATAAAAAAACTTTTGATGAATATGAATTTAGAAAAAAAGTAGGCTTTGTGTTTCAGAATTCTGATGTACAACTTTTTAACACTACTGTTTTTGATGAAGTAGCCTTTGCACCACTTCAAATGAGCTTAAAGAAAGACGAAGTCCAAAAAATAGTGGAAGAAACTCTTATTTCTTTTGGACTCGAAAAATTAAAAGATAGACCCCCTCACAGATTAAGCGGCGGAGAAAAGAAAAAAGTCGCATTAGCGTCAGTTATGGTGATAAATCCTGAAGTTTTGCTTCTTGACGAACCTACAAATGGCCTTGATCCACGGTCAAAAAAGTGGCTTTTAGGAAAACTACAAGAATTAAACAAAAAAGACACCACGATAGTCATTGCAACTCACGACCTTGACATGGCAGCAAAGTTTTGTGACAGGATAATAGTGTTAAACGAAAATCACACAATAGAAACAATAGGCAAACCTGAGGAAATTCTTAATAATGAGGAGTTACTGCTTAAAGTTAATCTTATTTAAAGAATCCCCCTTAATGGGGGGAAAATTTTTATCTTATTTACCCTATTTTTTCTGCATTATTTTTGTCATATTTCTTGTTTTAACGCTGATTTCATTAACTATTTTAACTTTTAATGCTATAATATACTTAAGGATGGTGAGTTCGGCATGCGAAAAGTCAATTTTTATGTGCCTACAAGTTCTGGGATTCAAAAGATAATGGTATGTGGACAAAAAACATGTTAAACATATATTGGAATGAGATAGATTTTGATTATTTACAAGAAACTGCAATGAAAAAGGGGGTTGTGAATGTACTAAATGTGATAATTAATGTCATAAAAAGCAATGAAACAAATGTAGAGTAGGTTTTATCACTAATCTACTTTCTCTTCTACAAATTTTATTATTTTTGTTGCCTTATTAATAGCTGAAATAGCATCCTCTTCTATAAAAGCCTCTGAAGGAATTCCACCGGGGAGCCCATTTGGATAACGTGTCGGAATATAATACTTATCTAATGAACCCCCTTCTTTTTTTATTTCAACAAAACTTTTGTCAAATTGAGTGGCATCATTTATTAGTTCAGCAACAGAATGCCCCCAAACGAATTCTGCACCTTGACTGTATAGATAAGCTTTTATTGCTTTTTTTGCTGCTTGTTGCGATAAAAAGCAAGCTAAGTTGTAACGCTGACCCTCTTTTGAAAAAATCGCATCATCAAGGTCTCTTTTGGCCTGTTGAAGCCATCTCTTGGCTTCTTCTTCATTGCTTCTTTTCATATAATACACGCCCTTCATCTAATACTTTTGCTATAAATTTATTTTTCCTATATAATTTTTCAATTTCTTCAGGAGTATAAACCAATATATCCATTGCAACATTTGGCTTTATATCATCATAAAACACTTGCAATCTTTCCAAAAACGGCAGGTCAGTCTTCCAAATTATCAAAAGGTCTATATCGCTTCTTAAATGTACATCTTCTCTTTCCAATGAACCAAATAATACCACTTTTTCGGGATTTAAAGATATAATAGAATAAATAGCTTTTTCTAACTCATCTCTCAACACTTTTAATCTTTTTTCTTTTTGAGGCATTATATAAGGCATAATTTTATCACCCATTAACATTATAGCACAATTATACAAAAGTAAGAATTCGATTTAATATTCCTCCTATTAGTATCGCAATAAAAATATTAGCAAAAACTACCCACCATGTCTTTCTCCAGCCAATTGTCCTTTTTAATGCCGCAATTGTAGCAATACAAGGAATATAAAGCATTGTAACAACACCAAAGACAATCATCTGCCGCGGCGTCAAAATCTGTGTTATGTGACTTGTCCCAGACAGTGTTAAAAGCATTATAAGTGTCAATTCTTTTCTGAGTATCCCAAAAATCAATACTATCCCAACTATTGACGGCAATCCCAACCATTTTACAACAATAGGATCCATTATATAAGTCACATATTTAAATATGCCAGAGTACTTCAATATTTCCAGAACCAAGCTGCCAACTACAATTATTGGAAGAGCTACATACAAAAAGTCTTTTATTCTAAACCATATCTGCTTCAATGTAGGCTTTAAAGCAGGCATCCTGTAGCCAGGAAGTTCCATTATCAAATCATAAGGCTTTCCAGGTGCTATTTTATTTGCAAAATACGCCGCTATATAAACTACCAAAACGTCTAAGGCAAAAACAGCGAGTGCGTATTGTGGCCCCATGAAGACCCCTATTGTTCCCAAAATTATTACAATTCTTGCAGAACAAGGCACAAGAGTAGACATAAAAGACGCAATAAATATTTCTCTATCCGTTTCTAAAATTTTGGTGCCTAATACTGCAGGGACATTGCACCCAAACCCCATCAATACTGGAATAAGAGCTTTACCGTGAAGCCCAACTTTGTGCATAACCTCATCCATTAAAAATGCAATTCTTGCAAGATAACCAGTGTTTTCAAGTATTGATAAAAACACATAAAAAGGAAATATATAGGGAAGCACTATAGTTATAGCAGAAATAATCCCTTCAGCAAGCCCATTCCAGAGAAAATCTTTGTACATATTTGGAATATTCAAATTGTACACTAAAGGCTTAAAACCGTCAAAAAAGTCCTCCAGCACACCTGAGAAATACTCTCCAAACTTAAATATTCCATAAAAAGATATAAATACAATAATGAACATTGATATATAGCCCCATATCTTATGAAGAGCTACATTGTCAATTAAATCAGTCCAAGTAATTCTATGGTGAATCTCTGATACAGTTTGGTTTGCGATAAAAGAAGCAATATCATATCTGTCTGCTGTAACTAAAGTTGCAAGAGGATTATCTGTCTTCGCCTTTAAACCTTCTAATTCTTTTTGAATTTCTTCATAAGCTTTTTCTCCATTAGGTTCTTTTTTTAACTTTTCTACTATATCGCTATCCTCTTCTATCAGTTTTAGTGAAATCCACAGAGGATGAAATAAATTTATAAGGTCTACATTGTGTTTCAAAAGGATGTTGTAAATTTTCATTACAGATTCACTTACTTCATTTCTGTATTTAAGAACTTTTTCCTCTTTTATATCATACCTTTTTACATCCACTTCTTTATGCGAATCCACAACTTCTAAAACTTTATTTATTAATTCCTGAAGCCCTTTGCCTTTTGTAGCAACAGTTTCTACAACTGGAATACCTAAAAGCTCTTCTAACTTCTTTACATCTATATCTATACCCTTTTTAAGGGCATAATCCACTTGGTTTAAAGCCATAACCATAGGCACATGAAGCTCTAAAAGTTGCACTGTAAAAAACAAATTTCTCTCAAGATTAGAAGCATCCACCACGTTTATTACAACATCCGGTTTTTCAAAAGCTATAAACTCACGGGAAACAATTTCCTCTTGAGAATAAGCAGAAAGTGAATAAATACCAGGAAGGTCAACAATTTTTATAGTTCGTCCTTTAAACCGCAGTACCCCTTCTGCCCTCTCGACTGTTTTCCCTGGCCAGTTGCCAATTATCTGAGTCAATCCTGTTAATTGATTAAATATGACACTTTTACCCACATTGGCATTTCCTGCTAAAGCTATAATTATTTCTTTTTTCATCGCATATCGCCCTTTCTGTCAGACGATTTTTACATATACTTTTGAAGCAAGACCATATCCAATCACAAGGTGAGAATTCCTGACCTCCAATTCCACAGGGCCCCTTAAAGGACCTTTTCTAACCAACTTAACTTTTGTCCCCGGGACAAGTCCCATTTCATTTAACCTTTGCGTAGCTGCTCTTCCTGCTTTTATTAATACAATCTCTCCTTCATGATTTTCCTTTAATTCTATAAGATTTATAATAGTATTTTCTCCCATTTATATGCAGCCTCCATAATTGAAAATAATTATCAATATCCCTATAAAAATTGTAGCATTCTTTACATGTATCTGTCAACCCAACAATCTTGTATTATTTCAATTTCAAACGTTTTTATTTAAAATTTTATGCTTCAATTTATTAAATTATTGAATTACACCTATCTTTGTATTATAATGTGCATAAAATATCTTTTTAGGAGGTGTCAAAAATGGATAAAGCCATAGAAATCCTTGACCTTTTGTGCGAAAACAGTCGTCTTACAGAAAAACAGATCGCAACAATTACAGGGCTTAGTGAAGAAGAAGTCAAAAATACAATGAAAAGTCTTGAAGACAAAAAAGTGTTATTAAAATACACTACTTTAGTGGATTGGGAAAAGACCGACCGGGAAGTTATAACTGCCCTTATAGATGTAAGAGTAGCACCCCAGCAAGGACATGGATTTAACAAAGTAGCCCACAGAATATGCCAGTACGAAGAAGTAAAATCAGTTTCCTTAATTTCCGGAACTTATGACCTTTCTGTGGAAGTAGAAGGCAAAACCATGAAAGAAATAGCATTATTTGTAGCTGAAAGACTTGCACCTATTGAAGGAGTCTTAAGCACTACAACCCATTTTGTATTAAAAAGATATAAAAAGGACGGCGTTTTTTACGAAGAAGGACAAAATGACAAAAGACTGGTGGTAACACCATGAACACAGACAAATATATATCTAATGTAGTAAAAAGCATACCACCGTCCGGAATTAGAAAATTTTTTGACCTTGTCACAAATTCAAAAGACATAATATCACTGGGAGTTGGCGAACCAGATTTTGTAACTCCATGGGAAATAAGAAAAGAAGGCATTGACGCACTAGATAGAGGTAGCACAACATACACCTCAAACTTAGGCTTGCCCGAACTTAGAATCGCCATATCCTATTTTTTAAAGACCCATTATAATTTAACCTATGACCCTGAAAAAGAAATAATGGTAACTATTGGTGCTAGTGAAGCCATTGACCTTGCTCTGCGAGCTCTTTTAAATGACGGTGACGAGGTTTTAGTACCTGAACCAAGTTACGTATCATACGCACCATGTGTAACTTTGACAAGAGGCATCCCTGTATTTGTTCCTACTGATGAAAAAAACAATTTTATAATAACCCCTGATGACCTAAAATCAAAAATAACCCCAAAAACAAAGGTATTAATTCTTCCTTACCCCAATAACCCTACAGGTGCTATCATGAAAAAAGAAGAATTAGAAGAAATTGTAAACATAATAATCGAGTATGATTTACTAGTCATTTCTGATGAAATATACAGTGAATTAACTTATGAAGGAAGACACATAAGCATAGCTTCACTTCCGGGCATGAAAGAAAGGACAATACTTATAAACGGTTTTTCAAAAGCTTTCGCCATGACAGGTTGGAGGCTGGGATACATTGCAGCAGAACACGGATTTATTGAAGCAATGAATAAAATCCATCAGTACACAACTATATGCGCTCCAATAACAGCACAATATGCAGCTATAAAGGGTATATATCAATGTGAAGAAGACATAGTAAAAATGAGAGAAACATATGATAAGAGAAGGAAATTTATTGTAAACGGATTTCGCGAAATAGGCTTTGACTGCTTTGAGCCAAAAGGAGCTTTCTATATTTTCCCGTCAATAAAAAAGACGGGTATGACTTCACAGGAATTTTGTGAAAAACTCTTAAAAGAAGAAAAAGTAGCTGTAGTGCCAGGAGACGCATTTGGCCCAAGCGGTGAAGGATTTATTCGTGTATCATATGCATATTCTATAGATAAAATAAAAAGAGCACTTGAAAGAATAAAACACTTCGCTGAAAGAATATTGTAGCTAAAAATAATAGCCGCTGACACTTAATCAGCGGTTATTATTTGCTACTTTATACACAATTTTCCCATTAACCATTGTCATATCTACAGTTAAATCACTGTTTAGAATGGTTATATCAGCATCTTTTCCTATAGCTATACTGCCTTTTCTGTCAGCTATGCCAATTGCTTTTGCAGGATTTAAAGAAACCATTTTGCAAGCTTCAAAAAGTGGTACTCCAAGAGACGTTATATTTGCTAAAGCTTTATCCAATGTCAGAGTACTTCCCGCCAAAGTGCCATTCTCAAGTCTTGCCTCTCCATTTTTTACATAAACTTTTTGCCCTCCAAGACTGCATTCTCCATCTCCTAAACCACAAGCTGCCATAGCATCAGAAATTAATACTACTCTATCTGTACCTTTTATCTTTAAAAGTATTTTTACTGCCGCAGGATGTGAATGTATAAGGTCACATATCAACTCGCTGTATAATCTGTCATCCAAAAAAACTTCTCCTAAAGCACCAGGTTCTCTGTGATGTAACCCTTTCATGCCGTTATATGTATGGACTGCAATTGTAGCACCATGATCTACTCCATTTTTCATCTCCTCATAAGTGGCATTTGTATGCCCCAAGGATACTTTTACACCCTTTTTCGTGACATGTTCTGCAAAACTTCCATCCGGGTCCTTTTCAGGTGCTAATGCTATTACTTTTATGTTACCTCCTGAAATTTCTAAAAATTTGTCAAATAACTTTTTATCAGGTTGTATTATATATTTTTCATCCTGTGCCCCTTTGTGTTCTTTGCTTATAAAGGGTCCTTCCACATATGCGCCTAAAACTTGCGCACCTTCTATACCCTTTTTCATTGTCTCATCTATGTTTCTGAGAGCATCTAAAATATAGGGTATATCCATTGTCATGGTAGTAGCACAGAAAGATGTAACCCCATGCCTTGCAAGGTGAACTGAAATAGCATTTAATGCTTCATAAGTAGCATCCATTGTGTCATGCCCTACTCCACCATGTATGTGTATATCAATAAATCCAGGCACCACCTTTTTCCCTTTTAAATCAATTACTTCTGCATCAACATTATATAAACCCTTACCAATCTCTACAATTTTACCTTCTGATATCAATACATCTCCATCGTATATTATTTCCTTCTCTGTATATATCTCACCATGCTTTAATAGAATACTTTTCATTTAAAAACAACTCCTTTGAGTAATTTCATATAATCTTCTATATTTGATTATATCACAAAAATTATGACTTTCTTAAATTTATTACGTATGTTATCTCTATATAATTTTCCCTGGATTAAGTATTAGATTTGGGTCAAGTGCTTTTTTGATTGCTCTCATTATTTCTATATGCTGTGGTTCTAACACCATTGGCAAATAATCAAGTGCCCCTTCAGAATCTACTATAAGGTGAATTAGGTCATATCCAGTAACATCTTTCATCACTTTACCACCAAGATGTACAATATCTCCTGTTGGAGTCACTACTTCTAAACCTATTATATATCTTCCAGTAACTCTTTATTTTACTGCTCTTTCACCCCCAGCATTTGAACATCCCATAAAGGTATTCCCATTTTCTTTGCCCTTAATTTACCTCTTAGTGTAGGCAACCTTGAATCGCTTATTTACTTGACCACTGTTAACACTGCTGGAAGCATCATTTCAATTTCCTCATATCTTTATTCAACAAGCCTTTTTACTGTAATTTTCCCATTTTCTACTGATAGGATTTGACACTTCTCTTATCATTGTCACTGTTATAGGATCCATTTTTACATTGCTCGTCTCAGGTACTTGCTTTATTGGAACTATTATTTTCATAAAAACTTCTCCCTTCAAGTGGAATAATATAATTATAATATAGAAAAAGGAGATATTTTGCATCGTTGCTCCGATGTTCCAAAGCGACAAAACTAAAGCTCGACCTTCGGGCTCCGGCAGGGTACCGGGCACAATCGGCATCCATGCCTTAAGGTGCCCGCCTTCGCCATCCATGGCTTCGGCCCTGCCTCCACCCTCGGTCTTGTTAAGTTTTGTTACCGCTTTGTAACAAGTCGCTCCTTATGCAAAATATCCTTTACGAAAGTTTGTCTACAGTCTGAAAGGAGATAGAACATCTCCTTATTTCATCATATTCAAAAAGCTCTCTCCATTCTCTGTTTTTTCAACACCAAAATAATTTGCTATAGTAGCTCCTATATCTGATAAAGTCTTTCTTTCTCCTAAATTTACCGGTTTTAATTTTTTGCCATAAACTAGTAGAAACGCTTTTTCTCTTGTATGGTGATTGTGACCTATTGTGGGGTCATTACCGTGATCACCAGTTATAAATAAAATATCATCACCCTTCATTTTATCAATAATTTTAGGTAGATAATCATCTACAAGTTTTAATTTTTCGGCGTATTTTTCTACGTCCTGTGAATGCCCTGCAAGGTCTGTTTCTTGTACATTTGCCATTATTAAACCATGAGAAACACTGTTTAATTTGTCCAATAATATATTTAATACAGTTTCTGTATCAACACATGGATTATAATCTGCACCATCACAGTTTATAACATCTGCAGCCTTTCCAATAAGAGATACATCAAAACCATGCTTCTTCAAAATAGTTGTCACTTGGACATTTGGGTCTATTCCATATCCAAGATGTCTCACCATATAACCTTTATTATACACACCAGCTTTTGTACTGTTAACTCCAACTATTTCATCAGATTTTACTTCGATGGCATTCAATATATCTTTAACTGTTATTCCTCTGCCACCCAGTACAATTACTCTTCCAACCTTAACATTATTTCTAATTATTTGTCCGATTTTCAATTCTTCTTCAAATGAAATATAATTCAAAGGAGCAGTAACATTGTAGTTTAAACCTATATCCGCTTCAATATTGTCTGCTACTACGACTATTCCATTTACCAGTAAAAATGGATGTTTGGGATCAGGTATGGTTACAGTATATCCTTCCTTTTCCAATTCGCTTTTTACTTTGTAGATACACTCTTTAAATGGTTGCCTCAAAGCCTTTTTAGGCTTTGAACCAACAATCTCTTGATGCCCTTGAAAAGTGTCCGCTCCTTCATGCTCTAAATTTGAACATCCATAGCTTGCAATGGGATTACTAACCTTTTTTATATTCTTACTCTCAACTATAAGACCTGCTCCCATTAATTCTAAATTATTTAATCTGTAATTATTATTATATTCAGAAACATGTTTTAAAGTATTTGCTCCTATATCTTGCGGACGTACCTCAGGGACATCAGCCATTTCACCAACCCCAAGACTATCTATTACAAGAATTATGGCTCTCATTTATTACCCTTCTTCCTTAAATCATTTTTAAATCCTTTAAAAGATTGCCCCTTGAATCAAATATATATGTCAATTTCGGTTTCCCCGAAGACAAACCCTCAAGAAGAGCCACTTTTGCTCTTGTTACAAATATTTGTGTTCTAAATGAATATATTACAGTGTCCCCAACATTAACTTTTCTATTGTTTAAAAGTACAGTTCCATAATAGTCTATTGATTCCGGTGGTAATTCTTCAACATCAAATATTCTATCTAAAATATCTTCAGGATTATTTGACACCAAAGCATATTTAACATTTGACCTCGGATAAAATCCACCACCATAGCAATAAGCTTTCCCATTATTTACATGAGATATTTCTGACACATATACTATAGCTGGCTTTTCAGGCTGTTTTGTATATGCATGTAAAGGAGTCGTCCCCAATAAAGCATGCCCCGGCTCTCCATGAGTAATACCATACTTATTTAAAAGCGGTATTGAATTACGGCATGTAGCACTGGGCCCATTTACTTGCCAGATTTCAAGCCCCATTTCATTCAATATTTCTTTTGCTTTTAAGAGTGTATATACATTGTGCGTTGGTGTAATTTCTTTCTTCTCATAATCATAAAGAAAACATGGAAAGGATGTAATACCAGCAATTTTTATATTCTTCAATTTTAATATATGATGAACTATTTCTTTTAACTTTCCAAGATATATACCTCCTTCTTGACCCGGATATATTACATCATTTTCATCTATCACTCTTAATAATATATCTTGCGTAATTCCAAGCTCTTTTGCGTTATCTGATATTTCTTTTGCTTTTTCATATGAAAAACATGTTATAACTTCTGGTTTCATGAGTAAAGATAATTTAATGTCATTTTTTGGGACTTGTACTAAATGTCCTATATGCCCTATTTTAAGACTATTATCAAACAATACCCTTGCCTCATCAAAATCTACAGCTACTGCTTTATCAATTCCCGCCTTTTCAATGATTTTTGAAATAATAGGATTTCTTCCAAACTGTTTTGTCATATAATATAAGCTAATATTATATTTATCAGCAGTTTCTTTAATTAATCTTGCATTCTCATAAATACTATCAACATCTAGCACATAAGTATTTGGTTCAATAACACCGTCTCTGTGTAATTTGGTAACTTCTATAATAAGTTGTGGATTTCTTTCAATAACCATATTAAGAAACATTGCCTCATCTCCTAAGTCAAACTCTTTTTTACAGCTTCTTTTAAAATTCTAATAACAGTATCAGCACCTGCTCTCATTGGATTAATGCGAATTACATAATTTTTTATATCTGGATTATTTTCAATAAAAGTTCCTGAAACTCTGTAAAACATAGCACCAATTTCATATCTTGATTCAGAACCTACAGGATAAGGCACTGCTCCCATCTCTTCAGCGTACTTTAATACTTTTGCCGCAATTGGTTCTTCAAATTCTACTAATACAACTCTTGATTGCGCATTTGCTACATATGCCTTTTTTACCCCTTTTATTTCTCCAGTGTTAAGCCTATTTACTATTTCATCAACCTGCATTGCTTGGATAGCTAATGAAACAGGTGTATATACAAGTGACCTTAAAGCTTCCATTGCCTCAGGTCCTTGCACTTGGCTCCCACCTGAATAAGTTAATTTTCGAATTTCGTCTATAATATATTTTTTGCCTACTACACATCCAATTCCTTCCGGTGCCAACAATTTAAACATAGAAAATACTGAAACATCTGCTCCCAACTGAACACCTATATATGGAGCTTTCATAACTACATAATTTTCATCAGTAATAATAGGAACATTAGTTATAGATTTAATAGCTTTTATTACTTTTTCGAGCTCATAGCTGTCATCAGGTTTTTGTCTTGAATGTTGTATTAATACAGCATCAACTTTTGTATTTTTTAATATATCAAATGAATCTAAATTATTCATGTTTACTTTTAAAAGCTTAAGGCCCATCATATCCATAAGGTTTTGTGTTGTAGGATATACAGGTGCGTCATGCACAAGTAATGTATTAAGAGGTTTTAATAAGCTATTAAAAACGAGTCTCATAGCCCCCGTCCCAGCACCTCTCACTAAAGCAGAGTCTTCTGCATCAAAAAATTTAGCAAGAACTCTCTCAACTTTCGCGGTGGTTTTAGGTCGTCCAAGCTCTAATGATACACCATAATCACCAGCTTCGAGCAATTCATGTCCTCGAAAAACTGATTGGGTGATATCTACTAATTTAAACTGCAAATTAATTGCTTCCTCTAAGCTAATCTGTTTAATAGGATACATAATCATTTTTTATCCTCCAATCAAGTCCAAGGGATTTCTGTATAATATAGTCTTTATATCTTCTTCTGTTAACCCATTGTTTTTTAAAAGAGGAATAAATTTTTCTACTATATATGAATGTCCAAAACCACCATAATTTTTTAGATAAGATTTTCTTGAAATATCCAACGAAAGGAGAATTTTGTTAATAAATCCTTTGTCAATAAGTTTTTTTATAGATATTGCTCTTAACTCATCTGGTTGATAATTAGTTTTACCAATTGTGTCAAAAGCAAGATAACATCCATTATCAAGTAAAGTTAAATAGTAATCCATATCAATGTTTAAATCAACATGCCCTATAACTACTTTTTCTAAATTTACTTTCATATTTTTAAAAATTTTAATCTGTTCTAATCCTAGAAGACCTAACGTTGTATGAGTTATTATCGGTACTCCGGTTTCATTATGTGCAATAGCAGCAGCTTCAAAAATTTTCCCTTCTACTTCTTTTATTTCTTCTTTACTTGTGCCTATCTCGCCAATCACAGATGCTTTATAATTTGTACCATCGATTCCATTAATAATTTCATCAATAAATATATCAGCCAATTCTTTAACAGAACTCTTATAAACTATTTCCGGCAAAAAAGGTTCTTTATAAAATCCAGTAGACAAAATCACGTTTATATTTGAAATATCAGAAATATACTTGATTCTTTCAATATCTCGACCCATACCTATGTTTGTAACATCAACTATAGTATCTATACCACTTTTTTTGAGTTCTTTTAAATCTTCAATTAAGCTATCTACATCATCAAGTTTGGCATCATCATCTTCTTTGAGTCTTGATAAATCAATAGTCAAATGTTCATGTATAAGAGTATAACCTATATCTTTAAAACCGGTACTATTATCTAAAATCATTTAATTCACCTCAAATAAAATATCATCATATTCTTTAGTGTTAAAATATTCATAAAATAGTTTTGGATGGCTAATATTGCTATCAATTATCTCTGCCAGCTTAATAGCAGCTGTACCATATTTATTTTCCTCTTTCGCAATTATTAAAATCCCTACGCCTAAATTCTCTGATGGTACAGTAATAGCTGTAGCATTTACCATGTTGGCAATTTTTAGCAAATATTTTCCTGAACTATTTTGAATATAACTTCCAACATATCCCATCGTACCTAAGACTGAATCACCTAAACCAAAAATATCAATAGGCCCTTCTTTTGTTATCACTATGTCTACCTCTTCAAAAGCTTTATTAATCTTATATATGGCATCTTCTCTTTTCAATACATCCTTCAAATCAATATCAATTACTGTAATGCCCTCTTTTGATAAAGCTCTTTCAATATTATATAAATCTTCCCGAACATCACCAATAATCGGAAGATTTATGTCGCCTTTTCGTGGAATTCCAACTTTCAAATTATGAAAATCTATTGTATTATCCAAATCTATTAGATTACTCAATACATCTTTGCATACGAATAAATCTTTTGCAATTATTCCAATACCAGGTATGAAATTTATACCATCTGTTGATTTTTTTAATTTTTTACCTTCAAGGCCTAATCCTTTCGCCATGATAGAATACAAATTACAGGACATCGCAGGCCCCAACACAGAACCACCACCATCAGTCCCAATAGCAAAATCAGTTATTCCTAATAACACATTGATACAACCAGCACTTGTAGAGCCTGTCATCGGCCTGCCAGTAACAGGGTTTATCCTCTCAATATCAATTGCTCTACCGCCTTTTGACATCTCATCAACGGTAAGCCATATATAATTTCCAACATTAGATAATTTTTGCAAATATTCGCGTTTAATTTGTGATGTATTTTTTATTCCATAAAAGTATAATTTATCATATACTTTTAACGCTTCTACAGCTTTTTTTATTGCCTTATAATTAATATATCTAACAGAATAACCTAAATTATCACGTGCTATATTTATCGCATATGCGAGTCTTGCCATCTCATTTATTTTTTGCATAACTATTTTATCATTCATATATAACATTCACCCTAATAAATTTATTATATGGAAGAGGGGAAATTCCCCTCTTTATTTAACCGGTGGAACATACAGTCCAAAAACCGCCAATATGTTAGCAAGAATACCAACTAATATTGCTGCAATGGGTCCAACTGCCATTCTCACAATAGGTCTTCCTGCAATTTCATTTAAAAGGTATAACCCAATTACAATAAATATCCCTAATCCAGGCAACGCCATATTAGACGCATTCGCACCGCCAACTAACAATGCCACTTCCAATAATTGTCCCATCGCTGTCCTAATGTTATCTGAAGACTTTTTAATCCCTGGGAATTTATCCAAAAATGCCGCTATACCTCCCAGCAGGTAAACTTCCGCAAAAATTATTACAAATCCTAGTATTGCTGCAAGCAGTGGATTGTTCGCAAATAAAGCTGCTGCGAATATAAAAGTCATCCCAACAGGACCATATACACCGGTAGCAACAGCAGTAGTTGCAACTAAAGGTACAAAACCAATTGCTCTCGCTAATGCAACTAAAGCAGCATCTGTATAATTACCTTTAGAAACCAATGATAGAGAAATTGGATCGCCTGCTAAAATATGCAAAGACGTGGCTGCCGCTACAAGAGCACCCATTATAGCAAGTACCCAAACATTCTTTTTTATCCTGTCTACTCTTTCAGTAAATAAAGCAGCAATATTTGTTGAATTTTCTTCTTTCTTTTCTCTCATAGCATAGATAAGTAAAACTATCATTCCAGTAACTAATGCCATACCTTCTGGATTCAAAGCTATTTTGCTTGTTCCAATAACTATTGGAGAAAATCTTGCTACTACAGCTCTAACTAATGCCGATATTGTTAAAGTAATAAGCCCATTTTTAACACCATATTGGTATGCAACTGCTAATGCAGGAAATGCTGCAAAAGCAAATATTACAGGTGTACCTATTTGTCCCATTGAATTGAAAACATTAACAGGTAATTTTTTGAATACATTTACAATCCATTGCAATCCTACCAATAGTCCTATTCCCCACAGAGCTCCTATTGTTCCAGCAACAGCATATCCTATTTTACCTTTTGGTGACCATGTTCCTATAATATCTGTCCCGAGTAAAATACTATGAACAAGTAATATGGTAGCACCAATTGAAATTGGTATTCCAAAACCGATTACGAGTCCAAAAGATAAAGCAAAACTCGTTGCAGCCAATTCTGCTTTTTTCATTCTACCTTCTAGATATTCAGGCATTATAGGTCTTAGCCCATCATTAAATACAGCAATACCACCATTCGCAAGAATTGCTGCCAAAGCACCAATTAAAGCAATTAACACTATCTTCATTTTTTATCCTCCAATCCCTATTTTTCTAAAATTGCGCTTACAATGTAAGGTACCGCCTTTTCAATATGGTCATTAGTAAATCCAAACGCTACTTTCCCTTCAGCTACTGCTTTTTTTACGTCGGCTTCCTGTGGTGGCTTACCAGGCATAGAGATAGTTACACATTTTTGAGCTGTTAATATAGCCATTGCCATAGCTAAAGCACCACCACCTCCTGTTGCACAAGCACCAACATAGTAATCTGCCTTTCCATTTTTCACAGCCATTGCAGCTTCAATATCTGATTTTATTTCAACACTTACTTTATCACCTCCTATCTCCTTTATCATTTGAGCAACTTTTTGCTTATCAACAGCTCCACCTACAACAAATCTTATCATGTACTTTTACCCCTTTCTAAAAGATTACACAAATGTAATAACACAAATCTTTTTTCGGATTCGGGTAATTTTATTTCTATCCTATCTTCTATATTTTGCAAAATACCAAGTGCTCTATAGTAATTAGGAGAATTTTTAACTTCGTTAAAAAGTTCGTCATCTATTGTAGACTCCAATTTTTCTTTTTCTTTTAATCTTTTTATAGACATTGCTAAATGGGTTATAAACATCTCATAGTGTTCATCCTCAGTGCAAATTTCATAATTTACTTTTAATTCCTCATCAATCTTTTTAATAGCTTTTCCAGTATCAAAATCAATCACATTACCTTGTACTAACAAATCTATTCTATTTACAACATTATCCTTCACTTAAATCACTCCAAACATTATACAGTATTTTGTACTGTGATATAAAGGTTATTTTTCAACTCTTCCAAAAATAATATATGAATAATTATAAATCAATATTCTGGAAATATTTTATTCAACAACACTTGTTCCTGAATCTTTATAACTTCTTCTTTATCAACAATTCTATTTATTATTTTATCAACACCCCAATTATCTCTTTTAACTACTAAAACAGCACGTGTATTATCTTCACTAATTTTTTTCGATTTTTCGCTTTTAAGCGGTTCATTTTTAATAGACAGTCCTCTGTCAACTATTTCATCATAGTTCCATACAGCTGCATCTATTTTTCCTTCCATTATATGAGGTATAATTTGATTATACGGTAATTCTATAAACTCTACATTCTTTCCCTCACATTCATAGTAAGTCAATATAAATTGGTCTAATGAAGTTGGATCTATGGCAATCTTCATTCCATCTTCAATCGCATTTTTCGCATTATTTGAAAATATTATACGATGAGTACTTACGTTCGTATTTGGTCCAAAATCGACTACTATTTTTAAATTTTTACCAGATTCAATATACAATTTTGCTGCCAACATCGACATTATGGCAAAATCATATTTTCCATTCAACAATGCCTCTAACCTTCTTTCGCTTCCTCTCATATATGCCATATTAAAAGGTATTTTCCCCTTTTCAAATACTTTATATAAACCTGTAGCTAACCCTTCATATCTTTTTGAATACGGAAGAGGCATTACCCCTGAAACAATAGTAAGTCCCGCATATTCCCATAATTTTTTGTAGTCAATATTGTTTATATACGTACCTAAATGCCCTCGTGGCTCTAATTCAATTGCTTCATTATCTTCTAAATACTTTAAAGCAGTTTGTATTGTCCCACGCCCGAGGTCAAATTTTTTGGCATATTCTCCTATCGTTTCAATTCTATCTCCACATTTTAAAGAAAGCATTTCTCGTGCCAACATCGTAACGGCAATCCCATTTTTAGTTAATAGATCTTTAATCATTCAATCACCCGGACAATATACAATATTTTGTACATTTATAATATAGCATTTTAATTCATCAGTGTCAATATGATTTCGAAAAATTTTTTATAAAAGGCGGAAACTAATCCGCCTTTCACCTTTCAGTTTAGATAAAACTTCCTAATAAATTCAATTTCTCTTCAAATTTATTCTTAAGACTTATTTTCATTAAGCATTAATGCCTTTGCAATATAACCATTAGACCTATCTAAAAGTTCTTTTGCTTTATTTTGGTTAAGTCCTGTTAATATCATTAAAATTGTTAATTTAACATTATAATTAGTTTCCTTAAGTATTTTTTCAATTACTTTTTCATCTGCATCCGTTGCTAATTTTACAATGCGTTTTGCTCTGTTAATTAATTTTTCATTTGTAGCTTTTACATCCACCATTAAATTGCTGTAAACTTTACCAAGTTTTATCATAGCACCTGTAGATAGCATATTTAATACTAATTTTTGTGCAGTTCCTGCTTTCATTCTGGTAGAACCCATAATTACTTCTGGCCCTACAACAGGCGCTATCATTATATCAACTATTTTTTTCATCTCACTATCCGGATTGCAGGATATCCCTACTGTATGTGCACCAACTTCTTTAGCATATCTAAGTGCTCCTAATACATAAGGCGTTCGGCCACTGGCTGCAATACCTACTACAACATCCTTACTTGACAAATTCTTTTTCTTTAAATCTTCTTTACCAAGGTCTTCTTTGTCTTCCGCATCTTCTACTGACCTTCTTATTGCAACATCTCCACCTGCAATAATCCCTTGCACCATTTCTGGATCTACTCCAAAAGTTGGTGGGCATTCGGATGCATCGAGAATTCCCAGCCTTCCACTTGTACCAGCACCAATGTATATAAGCCTTCCTCCTTGTTTTAATTTTTCTGCTATAATATCAACAGCTTTTGCTATATTAGGTATTTCTTTTTCAACAGCTATTGGAACTTTTTTATCTTCATTATTTATTTTTTTTAACATATCTTCTGTACTTAATCTATCAATATCAAGTGTATCAGGGTTTCTTCCTTCCGTTATAAGTTTATCTAAATCCATTGTATCAACCCTTTCTAAATTTAAATTTTGTCCCCGGTCTAATTAAATCTACCAATATATGTTCTTCTTCAGGTATATGTCCTACCACATTTACTCTTTCATCTTGAGGCATATCAATCAAACAAATATTAAGCTCTCCCGAATATCTTTTAAAACCGTAATTATCAATTGTAACACTGTATTTCTTTCTTTCAATGCAATTATACGGCTTTATTGCTTTCCCTATCTTTGCATAACCCCTTGACTCCTCTGATCTTATAATGTATTCAGAAGAATCAGACCTATTTGTATGAATACCAGCAAAAATTATGTCTTTCTCATAATCTGTTATATCCATAATAAGATTGATATTTAATTCAATGACATCTTTATTTATTGAGATAACATCTCTTATTTCATTTATAGATGCATATGCATCCCCAAAATATATGTCATCTATCAACCCAGAATAAATTAAATGTCTCGCTGCTGTGTAAGGTTTTATGTTTCTATGCATTTCAAGCGTCGGCAATCCCTCATATATTGGCCCTCTCCTACCTTCCAAAGAAGGAATAAATGCCGATACCTTAAGTCCGTAATTTTTTATCATCATTGTCTTTTCTTTAAAAAACTTATAGGAAAGACCTGTATACGGTTTAGGATAATAATTGTGGCAAGTTGTCAAATTATCTATATTAGCTTTTAGCTTTATCAATTTCTCTATTTCTTCTTTTGTTATTGTGCTGGCATTTAACTCTATTTTAATTCCATATTTGTTGTTTGTCATTTCAGCTATTTCCTCTGCAGTAAAACCATAATCAAGCCTTAAACAATCTACTTCCAAATCATAAAAAGGTTTTAAATCTGTTATTGAGGAATTTAATATATTCATTGTTACAGGCGAAATATCAATAGTTAATTTCATATCTAGTAATTTAATATATTCAATTAAATCTTCAAATTCATTTAATTTTTTATCATATTCAACCTCAGGCATATGCATCGACGTAAAAACCATATTTATCCCATTGTCTTTTGCCATTTTTATATATTCCTTGTTCTTTTGATGTGGAAAGTCTTCTGTAGTATAAACCGAAATACCAACAGCCACCTCATCATCTCCTCCTAAAAAGGGGCAAAACGCCCCTTTTTAATTGTATCAAACATTAAAAGTAAATGGTTGTGAATTTTCTATTTCTTCATCAACTGGATCTTCAAATCCTAATAGATAGGTAGCTATAAATCCTGCAGTATACGATATCAATAATCCTAAAACATAATAAATAATTTTATTTGGCTCAATTAATACAGCTAATGGTACACCGGAGATACCCAATCCTCTTGCACCAACTACTTTAAGGGCTTCAAAAGCTCCACCAAAAGCACCTCCTATACATGCCCCTATAAAAGGTCTCCCAAGTGGTAAAGTAACACCGTAAATCAATGGTTCTCCAATGCCGAGAATACCAACAAGTATTGAGCCTTCTATAATTTTTTTAAGTTGTTTGCTCTTGGTCTTCACATATACTGCTAATGCAGCTCCAACTTGACCTGCTCCCGCCATCGCTAAAATAGGAAGTAATATAGTAACTCCTGTCGACTCAATTAATTGCACATGGATAGGTGTCAAACCCTGATGCAAACCTGTCATAACTAATGGTAAAAATGTACCAG
>NZ_AVAF01000086.1 GCF_000445185.1 Thermoanaerobacter sp. A7A | reverse complement strand
TTGCCAATACCATCAGCTATATATCCGCCTAAAGGTTGTAATACATATAAAGTTGCAAAACCTGCTATCAAAATTGTAAGCAAAGGAGTTGCAAGCAATTCTATACTGTTAGGCATTCTTTTCCTAATGTTTTTTTCAAGCCAACTTGCAAATGCTGCTGCAATTAAGACAGAAATAATTCCGCCTCTACCTACGACTAAAGCTTTCCCTCCAATTGTAATATTAGCTAATGCAGGGTTATAAATAATACCAGCAAGAATACCTCCAATTGTAGGAGAACCTCCAAATTCTTTAGCAGTATTCATACCTACCATAATACCCATATACGTAAAAATAGTACTGCCTAACAAACTTAACATAGCCAATAAATTTTTGTCTGCAATCCAATTAAATTTTGTCGCAACATTGGTAATGCCAAGTATTAAACCACCACCAATTAAACCTGGAATCAAAGGAATAAATATACTAGCAATCCTTCTCAAGAGAAGTTTAAAAGGTGTTTGGTTTTTGGCACTAATTGCCGCTTTAACTTCTTCTGCTTTTCCAACTTTAGTACCACCTAGTATTTTTGATGCCTCACTTTCTACCTTGTTAGCAAGACCAGGTCCTACAATAACTTGTAACTCTCCACCCTCTTCATTGACTTTAATAACACCGTCAATTTTCCCCAAAGCTTCCCTGTTAACCTTGTCATAATCTTTGACAAGCACTCTCAATCTTGTCATGCAATTCGTAATTGATATGACATTTTCTTTTCCGCCCAACTCTTTAATAATTCCTTGGGCTATTTCTTTTTCTCTTGACATTCTTAATCCCCCTATCTTCAATTTAGTATTTAAATGGTAATGATAATTAAACATGTAAATCTATATGCTTACCTCCCACCTCCTTATATGTTGTATTGTTTCATAAATATGAAGTATTTATGAAAATTTATTTCATATTGAACCAAATTAAATAACCGCCTCAATTACAACGGTCTGCCCAGCAGTCGCTTTACCTGTCATTTTTTTAAATTCTTTTATCATATCCATATTAGTTACTACTATAGGGGAAACGAGTGATTTAGCTTTTGATTTTATTAAAGTTCTTTCTACCTTTAATAGTTTATCGCCAACTTTTACTTTATCACCTTCAGTTACAAACGTAACAAATCCTTCACCATTTAGTTTTACA
>NZ_AVAF01000085.1 GCF_000445185.1 Thermoanaerobacter sp. A7A | reverse complement strand
GCAGATGCTCCAACTCCATAAATGTCTATTTTATTGGCATTTAAAATAGCAATAACAGCTCTTTCTACTTCGTTCCTATCTAACATATCCATTGTTTTTTCTATTGAGTCCATATTATTTTTAGATATTTTCACAATTATGGTATTAATATCATCATCTATATTAACAAAACCTTGAATACTTTTTGTCTTATATGTGTAGTCTGCAGCAATTTTTATTTTTAAATCTTGATATCCTTTGTATCCGAGACTTTTGCAAAATCTCACAACACTTGCTTCACTAGTATTGCTGTTTTTTGCAAGTTCAGCTACAGATAAATCTGAAATCTTATCAGCATTTTCAATTATATACTCAGCAATTTTTCTTTCTGATGGTTTTAAATTATTAATAACTGCTCTAATTTTTTCTATATCTCCTGGCATGTTAATGTTTACACTCCTTTCTAGTTTATATTATACTACTTGTGAAATAATATTTCAAGTATTTTTTATGACTTTGTAATTTGTTTTCATAAAATGTTTTAGAACTTTTACACCACATCGCCTTTTATAAGTTCTGCCATGCCTCGTCCTCCTCAGGTTTTAGCCAATCCTTTGCGGGGAAATGACTTTATTTCATTTATAAGATAATCTATTTTATTCATATAATCACCACCTACTATTTTTTATCCTCTATTAATAGTATTATACCATTATTTCTATTAAAGCCTATATTCCTCATTTACTTATTCCTTTATTAATAAAAAAGCCCATCTTAAAATATAGCAGACTTTGTAAATTCGTTTTTATAATAAATGTTGGGGTGGAGAAAAAGAAATCTATAAAAAAGAGAGCACTTATTCTGAATGCCTGCTATAATAGAAGTGGTTAAAACAACCCAACAAAAGGAGGCATCAGAATAAGTGCAAGGTAATTATATCACAAATTTCTTAAAATCTGAAGATATAATTTGGGAAGATATAATAGAGAATGACAACAGAATAGAGCTTTATATTAAGATGAAACAAAAACCACATATTTGTCCAAGGTGCGGGGAAATAACATCTAAGATTCATGATTATAGAGTACAAAGAATAAAAGATGTACCGCTATTTGGCAAACCAACAGTGATAGGACTAAAAAAGAGGAGATACGTTTGTAAACACTGTGGTAAGAAATTCTATGAACATATAGACTATTTACCACGTTACCATAGAATGACTAACAGATTATCTATTTACATACTACAACAACTAAAAAAACAGCAAAGCATGAAAGATATATCTGAAGTTACAGGGGTATCAATTACGACTGTGATGAGACTTTTAGACACAATAGGAGTAGAACCTGATTATAAAACATTACCGGAAATTATCAGTATATACAAATTCAAAGAGAACTCTGGAGGCAGGAAATATCATTGCATTATTGTAGACCCAAAAGAAAGAAAAATATTAGATATTTATAAGCTACTTCTTGCAAAATATGATACTTTAACAACAGAACAAAAAGAAGAATTAGAAGTAATGTTCTGGTACAGTGACGACTTAAGAATAGCATACCTTTTAAAAGAAGAATTTAATGATAAAGTATTAAAATGCAAAAATTCAAAGGAGGCAAAAATAGAATTAAAAAGATGGATACAGTTAGCTAAAGAAAGCAAAATTGATGAATTTAAAAGATGTGTGCAAGTATTTAACCGTTGGTTTGAAGAAATAACAAATGCCTTTGATATACCTTACACTAATTCTGTAACAGAAGGTTATAACAATAAAATTAAAGTACTAAAAAGGCTTGCATATGGATACAGAAATTTTTATCGATTCAGGAAAAGGATATTATATTGTAATGCTTGATGTAATACTATTTTTAGTGATGAAAGATATTCAAGTATATTATAGAGCTTTGATAAAAAGGCATAGATAAATACCCACCCATACTTCTAGCTATATCTCTTATTGTAACTAATAATTACAAATATTACCATATAACGTGATAAGATTTATAGGTGGGCATTCAGAAAAAATACCCACCCCAACTATTGACAAAGAGCCATTAAAAGCCCATCTTAAAATATAGCAAACTTTGTAAATTCAACCACCTACACTTTCCCTTTTTATAGGATAATGATAATAAAACCGTCGTTATGCAACGTTAGAATCAACCGTATCTCCCTTTTAATCATTATTCATAGTTCCACATTACATGTATTTGTCATCCTTTAGCCATTTAAACCCAAATTCTTTCTGGAGTTCTCAGTAACTGCACCAACTATTTAAATAGCCATGAAAAGGTTTGTTCATCACTTTAGAAATGTAAATATGCACTAAAAAGTGTAATATTGTTATTAAAACCATGATACTAAAGTATTATAAAGAATTTAACCTTCCTTCATCCCAGTACTTGTTATCCCTTGTACAAAATATCTTTGCAAAAACAATAATAACAACACAGGAACTATGACAGCAACTATAGTTGCAGCAAATATTTCATTCCAATAAGTCCCAAATTCAGTAGTTAAATAGCTGATAGCGATCTGAATTACTCGGTATTTTTCAGTCCTAGTTGCGATTAGTGGCCATAAGAAAGACTCCCACTGGTAAATAAAAATTAATAAAGCAGCGCTAACTGTCACTGGTTTACTTAAAGGCATAATGATTCTGAAATATATCCAAAACCAGGTCGCACCATCTATTCGAGCAGACTCGAGCAATGAATCTGGAATGTCTAAAAAAAACTGTCTGAATAAAAAGATTACCATACCATTAGCAACAGATGGAACAATCAATGCGTAATAAGAATCAATCCAACCTAATCTATTTACTATATTATATAGCGGTATTGAAATAATTTCAAAAGGAAGCATGAATGTAAGAAGTACTATAAAAAACAACAACCTTTTCCCTTTGAATTCAAATTTGGCAAACGCAAACGCCGCCATAGAATTGATGAATATACCAAATACTACGGTAACAATAGAAACAAAAAATGTATTTAAGATAACACTTCCAAAGTTTCGTTCCATAAATAGACTGATATATGCTTGCAAAGTAAAGTTTAATGGTATAAATGTCTTCCAAGTAACAGGCGAAACATATCTAAACACGTCATCCAATGGTCTAAACGAAGATATAATAGCAAACAACAGCGGAAAAATGAGAAGTAGTGCTATAATAATATGAGTAAAATATAATAAATAAATTTTCCAATTAGATCTCATAAAAAGGTTCCTCCTTAATGTTGTGCTTTTAACAACTGAAACTGTAAAGCAATTATTAGCAAAATAACTACAAGTAGAATTACTACAATAGCAGAAGCCCTCCCCATATCTGAATATACAAATGCACTGTTAAAACTTTCATACATAAGAACATTGGTGCTCTTCTCGGGTCCCCCTTTGGTTAAAATGTACATGGGTGCAAATAACAAGAAATTTGCTATGGTATCTGCAACGGTAACAAACAGCAATGGTCGCTTAATTAGAGGTAATGTAACATTCCTAAACTTTTGCCATCCTCCAGCTCCATCGATCGCAGCTGCTTCATACAAATGTTGCGGAACTTCCTGAAGTCCAGCTAATAAGAAAATAGCCCAATATCCAATTCCTCGCCAAGAGGCAATTGCAATAATCGCCCATAAAGCTTGATCTTTACTCCCTAAGAAAGGTTGCGGTTCAAACCCCATAGCAGTGAGGATTGAGTTTACAATTCCGTATTCTTGACTTAGCATTATCCCCCATAAAGTACTGGCAATGGGAAGAGAAACTGCAATTGGGATGTAATGAATGGATCGAAACAGTTCGATCCCCTTAATTCTATAATTAAGTAAAATAGCCAAGGCTAAAGCCAATATAATTTGTAGAGGATTAATAACAACGTTCATTAATAATGTAACCCGTACTGAATTCCAAAATTGAGAATCGGTAAATAAGGAAATATAATTTTCTAATCCGACAAATCGCGGTTGACTAACTAAAAATGTTGGAGCATACATGCTTTCTTTTAATGCTTCAATAATAGGATACAGTTTAAAAACTATAATTAGCAAAAAAGCCGGGAATAAAAAAAGATATGGTACAATGTTTTTCTCGAAAAATAATTTTAACATAACAGTAAAACTAATCGGCTTAATTATATGAATAACCTTTTTATTCATTGTTGTTTCACTACTCCTTCCACATTAACCAAGTTTTATAGTAAAATAAGTAACAAGCGGCAAGCAATAATACAGCACAAATAAAGATTAGTGCAACTTATGTATCATAATAAAAATAAAACTTTTTAAGGCTAAAAATATAGAACAGAATATTAACAATTACACCAACGCTTACCGCTTTTTTCAGAGTTCAACTTTGATATTATTTTACTGCCGACTCGTATTTTTTTAGTTGCTTGTCGATTATTTCTACAGCTTGATCCAATGCTGTTTTCGGATCTGTACCGTTTTTTATATCTTCAAAAGCTTGATAAAGCGCATTTTCCCACTCTAAATAACCAGGACTTTTTGGTCTGGGTACCGCCGTGTGTGTTGCTTCATATGCAGCAATTTTAAAGACTTGTGATTCAATATCATCTTTTTGATTTTTTTCTATAGACTCTAAAAGGTCCTTCTGTACTGGTAGTTGTTTATAAGAGTGAAACCATATTTCTGCCCCTTTACCTGTAGTAATAAATTTAATAAATTTAGCTGCCGCCTCTTTCTTCTGTGAGTAACTTGAAATGCCCAGATACCAGCTACCTGTCGGAGTTACAACTTTCCCTCCTGCAAAGTAAGGATGCCAAGAAATTCCGAGATTAATCTTGTCTTTAAAAACGTTTAATGCATTGGTAAGGCCAAGAAACATAGCCACTTTTCCTGTAGCAAAATATTCTCTGGTTACCTCCTGACCAATTTTAGGGCTTACTTTCCATGTATTAAACAAATCATAATAGAATTTTGCTGCTTTAACCATTTCCGGTGAGTTGGTATATCCTACTGATACAAGTCCATCATCACTCATAACTTTTGCTCCAAGACTTTGTCCCAAAGGGATTAATTGATATGGACGACCTACTTGGTCAAAAGTAAAACCATATACACGTTGACCATCTTTTTTGTCATAAGTAAGTTTTTTAGCTACTTCAACTAACTGTTCCCATGTCCAACGGTCTTTCACGTCGCTCGGAGGAAAATCAATTCCCCGCTCTTTGAAGATATCTTTGTTGTAATACAAAACCTGAGAGGAAGTATTCATTGGAGCTGCCATTAATTTTCCATTATAAGTTCCACCATCTAGCGCCGTTTCAATCCAACTTTGTTTTAAATTTGAGTCAAAGTAAGAATCTAAAGGAATTAAGTATCCTTTAATTGTATAATTAGTTACTAACGGTGTATCAACAGGAAACACATCAAATCCAGGTGCTTTCGACATCATTTGTACTTCAATTGTTTCAAAAATTTGTTTGAATGGTTGCGTTACCACTTTTACTTTAATTGATGGGTTTTCTTTTTCAAATGCATTAATAACCTCTTCAAGTGATTTTGACCACAGGTCAAGCGCAAGTACTGTAATTTCGACTTGTTGATTATTATCTGATACCTCTTGAGATGTACCATTAGTTTGCAGAGATTTCTTTTCACTTGAACAAGCTGGAAGCATAAGAAAAATTAGTGAAAACACTATTACCAATACGATAAAATTCTTTTTCATTTTATTCCCCTCCAAACAGATTTATTATTGTTTTACAGACCTTGATATTGTTGAAATACAAAAACAAGGTCTTGTCCCATTCTTTCCCAAATTCCCTCCTTTCCACATGAACTAATAAATCGTCGCACTTTAAAATTTATGCTAATAAAAATTTTGTACACAAAAATCAACTCATTTTAAAAAATTCTATACATCTTATAAACAAATAAGTCACGGGGCTTTTCTCAATGTATTTATCAACCAAGTACGAAATTTTGCTACATCGATATCTACACATACTGTAGCGTTATTGGGTTTATTTAATTGGCCCCGAATGTCAACGACCGTTGTACCCAATGTATAAGCTCCGCATAATTCAATGTCTACAAAACAATCCTGTGTTGTAAAGATATCTGGCTTTACCAAATAAGCTATTGCGCATGGATCATGCATGATCAGTCCTGTCTTTAAAGTACCTGCACGATAGTGTTGAAATAGTGAGTACAACATATTCCCTGTCCTATTCATTTCCTTGATTTCTTCAATGTTTTCTTGAATCAACATGGCCTTGCTTGTAACATCTAGTCCACACATTACAATCTTAAGTCCGGACTCGAAGACAATTTTAGCCGCTTCAGGATCAACATAGATATTGAACTCGGCGTTTGGTGTATAATTGCCTCTAGATGTCGAACCACCCATCAGCACAATACGTTCGATATTTTTTTTACATTCAGGATAAAGTGTAAGCAAGAGAGCAATATTGGTTAGCGGTCCAATTGCAACAAGCGTAATGGGTTGATCACTTTCGATTAAAACATCTCTCATTGCTTCGACAGCGTGTTTAGAAAGCGGCATCCTATGGATGTTACCAAACTCATAACCATCCAATCCAGAATGCCCGTGTATATGACTAGCATTTTCTAATTTTCTGACAAGCGGTTTTGAAACACCTCGCGCAACAGGAACATCTTTATCCCAGAAATCAAGCAATTTTAAAACATTGCGAGTAGTTTTATCGACAGATACGTTGCCAGCAACAGTAGTAATCAACTGTAAATCAATATGTTCATCAAATAGCGCAGCACCTATCGCTACTGCGTCATCAATTCCAGGATCAGTATCTAGAATGATTTTTATTATTTCCTTCATTGACATAGGTTCCTTCCCCCTTATAAGGTAAATTTTAGAATTTACACCCTGTATTTTATGAGAAGATACTATTTTTATCTATTACTGGAATGTCCTTTCTTTAATAAATTTTTCTACCTCATCTCTATAAGGCAAGGATGACTGAGCGCCTTCTTTAGTAACCGTTAATGCTGCTACGTATGTAGCAAATTCTATTGCACTTTCAATATTTTTCCCTTCACTTAATGCCACTGCTAATGCTCCTGTAAATGAATCACCTGCTGCTGTTGTATCAACAGCAGTAACTTTGATCGCATCAAATAGTTTTTCTGTATCCTTATTGATAAAAAAGCTTCCTTTTTCTCCAATAGTTGTTATAACGTTTTGAACTCCTTTGTCCAGCAAATATTTTGAGGCCTTTTTTATATCTGCAATTGTTTCTGTTTTACTTCTAGATAAAAGAGCTAATTCTGTTTCATTTGGAGTTAAAATATAAACCTTTTCTAAGAGCGTATCAGGCAATTCACATGCTGGTGCAGGATTTAATATGACTTTTATACCCTTTCGGTAACATAAATCCACTACAAATTCTACTGTCTCAACTGGTATTTCTAACTGAATTACACACATTTTTGCTTCATCAAAAATATCTTCGTGTTTTTCTATTTGCTCTATATTAAGCCTTTTATTTGCTCCCTGATAAACAACTATGTTATTTTCTCCTCTTTCACTCACATTAATATAAGCTGTACCCGTCGGTATTTCGTAATCAAATTCTATTCCTTTAACATCTATGCTATCAATTTTTAAACCCTCATATAATTTCTTACCATATTCATCATTTCCAACTCTGCCGATCATAAAGACCGTTCCACCCAACCTTGCAATTGATACCGCTTGATTTGCGCCTTTACCACCGCCGTAATTTTTCAAATCATAAGCAATAACTGTCTCACCAACTACAGGAATATGCGGAACTCGTATCACAACGTCCATATTAATACTTCCAACAACAACTATTTTCTCCATTTTTTTACCACCTTTAGCCAATATTTTTTGTGCTTTGGCGTATTATCAACTGGGGTCTAAAATTAATAATTTTTTTCTTTAACTTTTTCCCTTCTACAAGTTTTATTAGCATTCGAGCAGCAGTCAGTCCCATATCATAAGCAGGTTGCCTTATAGTTGTAAGCTGTGGTTCTAGTATTTGTGAAAGTTGTATATCATCAAACCCTACTATCGAAATATCATCTGGTATCTGGTACCCATATGAACGTATGGCTTTATACGCTCCATATGCCATTAAATCATTAGAGGCAAAAATAGCTGTTACTTCATGCTCTAACAATTTTTCCGCCCCAATTATGCCGCTATTTATCTTATAATCTCCTTCAAATATGAGCCTATTATCGACTTCTATTTCATTATCTACCAAAGCTCTTTTATACCCCTCCAATCTTTCAATAGCATTACTAATATACAGCGGTCCTGTTATACAACCAATTTTTTTATGCCCTAAATCTATGAGATGTTTTGTCGCAATGTAACCACCTTCATAGTTATCAAGAAAAACTCCGTAAATGTCTTCAGAATCAACACGTCTATCCATTATGACAATAGGAATACCACTCTTGACAAGTTCCATAATGTGTTCATGTTTAGGAATAGAACTGCTGGTAAATATTATACCATCGACATATTTTTCTTTTAGTGCATTTATATACTCGCTTTCTTTCTCCAAATTGTCATCTGTATTGCACAAGAAGACGTTGTAACCGTAAATGTGAGCACTATCCTCTACACCACGGGCAATATCAGGAAAGAATGGGTTGGAAATATCGGGAATTATAAGGCCGATAGTCTTAGTTTTTTTAGTAACTAAGCCTCGTGCTATTGCATTAGGTTGATAACCCAATTCTTTTACTAATTGAAGAATCCTATTTCTAGTTTCTTCACTAACTCCTTCACTTTTATTGTTTATAACTCTCGATACTGTTGTAATTGATACATTCGCTAGTTTTGCAATATCTTTTATTGTTACAGCCATAAATTCATAACCTATTAAATTTGGTTTAACGTTTTAGTAAAACGCTTAACTATATAATAAAATAAAAATGACATTTTGTCAATAATAAAAATAAAAATTTTTTATAACTTTTCACGTGATTTAATTATTTATAAAATCAGGGCTTTTTGTGCCCTGATTTTATACTGTCTTTTTTAATATTTCCTCTATAATCTCATGAGATTTTAAAGTACATTTTAATTCGTCATTTGCATAATTCCCTTCTAATACGTTCTTTAAAAAGCTTTTTACAGCAGTCTCAAAACCCCTTCTATAAGATATAGTATCCCAGCTTTCAAAATTATGCACATATATTTTGCCATTTTCCATTATTCTTATACTTTCCATATCTTCCACAACTGCACTTTTGCCATGCCCGTGTATCTCTAACCTTTCATAATCTTTTCCACCATTTCTATGCATGACTCCTATCGCTGTAGAACTATTAGATTTTATACTTCTATGAATCAATGAATCTCCTTCTTTTGAAATATTTACATCTATGTCATCAACATCTTTAACTATATAGCATAAAGTGTCTATTATATGAATGAAATCGTCATAAATTGTAAACTTAACACTATTTTTGATGTCATTATTCCTATTTTTCACCATAATGCACAATTCAGGTTTTAAGCCTTCAAACAAAGCTAAGGCTTTTTGATACATAGGCGCATATCTTCTGTTAAAACCTACCTTCAAAATAAGAGATTTGTCCATAGCCAAATCTATAAGTTCTTTTGTCTTATCTATCTCTTCAGTTATAGGCTTATCAACATATACGTGAATACCGCTTTTTAGTAGTTCTTTTACTATTTCATAATGGCTATCTGTAGACGCATGTACAAAAGCACAATCTGGCTTTTGTTTTATCACAACGTCTATTTCTGTGTAAACATCACATCCATATCTTTCTTTATATTTTTGGAGCTTTTCTTTGTTTCTTCCAACAATACCTAATATATTTAGTTCATCTAAATTAAATATGAAAGGCAAATAGGCTTTATTAAAAATATTCCCTGGCCCTATAATAATTGCTTTTAATTTTCCCATGTCAACACCTCATTATAATTAAAGTCCAGGATATGCAAACAATTCAGAAATAACTAAAGATACTGCTCCAATTGCCCCCGCATGGAATTGAAGTTTGGAAGTTTTTATTTTTACTTTATAATATCTATAAACAAGACTTTTTTCCTCTACTTCTTTTAAAACTTCATTTAAAATTAAGTCATCAGCTAAAGACAAAGTATTTCCAATAATTATAAGTTCGGGATTAAAAGTATTTATAATATTAACTACACCTACTCCTAATTTTCTTCCTATTTCTTTTAAAGCTTCTATCGCTATTTTGCTCCCCTTTCGCGCATAATCGATAATATCAATAGCACTCAGTGTATAAAAGTTATTTTTGTTTATATACTCATCAGACTTTCCCATCAACAATTGTGTATTTAAGTATTCAAGCAATGCTTTTTCTGAAGCATAATTTTCCCAACATCCTGTATTGCCACACCTACACTGATGGTCATGAATATCAATTGTCATATGTCCCATTTCTCCAGCAAGACCTACTGTGCCTCTGTATAATTCTCCATTAATTATTATTCCTGTACCAATACCAATTCCAGCACTCACATAAACAAGATTGTTATATTTGGCACCTGCCCCAAACCACTTTTCTCCTATAGCTCCTACATTTGCCTCATTATCTATGTGTACCTTAATTTTGAATTTATCTTCTATAATTTGTTTAAGAGGTACATTTTCCCATTTTAAATTTGGCGCTAATAATATACTGCCTTTCTTGTAATCCACAATGCCAGGAACACCAATCCCAATTCCTAAAATTCCTCTTATTGTTTCAGGAGCATTTGAGATTGCTTCATCAATCAATTCTATCAAACGTTCAATAATCGTTTGCTGGGTCTCGCCAATTTTTACATCTATTTTCTTTTCCCAAATAACATTTGCCATCAAATCAGTTAAGACAATTAGTATATAATTTACATCTAAATCAATGCCTATTATGCACCCAGCTTTGTTATTTATGCTTAATATGATTGGCTTCCTGCCACCTTTTGATTCTCCTGGCCCCTCTTCTTTCACAAACCCTTCGTTTATAAGTTCATCAACAAGGAAAGATACAGTTGACTTGTTTAAACCTGTTATACCTGCAATTTCTGCCCTCGAAATATTGCCTTTTTTGCGAATAGTATTTAGTACTATTGATTTATTTATTTGCTTAACTAATAATTGATCCGCTGTTATCATTTCTTCACCCTTCTATTGCCATTATTATTTTCTAGTGTAAATTATACCATATTAAACTCTCGAGAAAAAATTAAAATAATTTTTTATAATTTTTTATTTTAAAAATCATATAATCTCTCCTCTAAATTTTGTATGGGTCCAAAATTTATTTAAACTGTTATTTGTTTTTAGAGATTACATCTACCCATACAGCTATAAGTAAAATCATTCCTTTTACTACAAATTGCCAAAATGGCGGTGAGTTAAGCATGCTCATTCCATTATCTATACTAGCCATAACCAGTGCACCTATTACTGCTCCAAATACAGTTCCTACACCTCCACTTAAACTAGCACCTCCAATAACACTTGCAGCGATAGCATCTAACTCTGCATTTTGCCCTGCTGACACAGATGCAGCATTCAAGGTTGATGTCAATAGTACCCCAGCAAATGCAGCAAGTAAGCCATTCAAAGCAAATAAAATCAATGTAATTTTCTTAACATCAATTCCTGATAATTTAGCAGCCTCTACATTGCCACCAATAGCATACACTCTTCTCCCAAATACCGTTTTTGATGAAATATATGAAAAAACTAACATTAATATCAATAGAATTAGTACAGATAGTGGCACCCCTATATATAAGTTTAAAATGAAGATGAATAAACCTATAAAAAATATTAAAATCGCTATCTTAAGCATATCAATCCACAAAGGAGGTAATTCCAAATTATACTTAGCTTTCGTTTTTCTACTATTTAATACCAAATAAATTACCAAAAAAACTGCTACAACTCCTAATATATATCCACTGCTAGGTGTTAAATAAGCTTGTCCAATAAATTGAAAATCTGTACTTAAAGGAGCAATAGTATACCCTTTACTTATACCAATTAAAATTCCCCTGAAAACAAGCAAGCCTGCAAGGGTAACAATAAAAGCCGGAACATTTCTATATGCTACCCACCATCCATTCCATAAGCCTAATAATATTCCTATTATCAAAGCTACAAAAATAGAAACTAACCCATTCAAGTTATACCATACATTTAGTATAGCAGCTATTCCACCTGTCAATCCCAACAAAGAACCAACCGACAAATCGATTTGTCCTGCGATAATTACAAAAACCATTCCAATCGCTAATATACCAGTAACAGTTGTTTGTCTCAAAAGATTAGATATGTTTCTGGGTGTAATAAAATTCCCATCGGTAGCAACAGAAAATATAATCCATATCGCTACTAAAGCTAATACCATTGTATACAATTTTATATTTAAATTTAAACCACTAAATCTCTTTATGATATCTTTTTCTGTTTTGTCGCTTTTAATCATTATTACTTCTACCTCCTATTGCACATTGCATTATCATTTCTTGAGTTACATTTTTGTTTTCAAATTCTCCCTTCTTTTCCCCCTCATGCATTACAATTATTCTGTCGCTTATACCTAGTATTTCCGGCAATTCTGAAGAAATCATTATTATTGAAATACCTTCTTTAGCAAGCGAAAACATCAATTTATAAATCTCATATTTTGCTCCAACATCAATACCTCTTGTAGGCTCATCTAAAATTAATATTTTAGGTTTACTTAATAGGTTTTTTGCCAATACCACTTTTTGTTGATTGCCACCGCTTAAGTTTTTTACTTGTGTACTAAAATGCGATGTTTTTATATTTATCTTCTTTATATAGTCTTTTACATCTAATAGTTCCCTGTTCTCATTTATTGTACCTATCAGATTTTTTTTATAATTTTCTAAATTTGATATAGTCATATTTTCTTTTACTGACATCAAACTAATAAGCCCCTCTTTTTTCCTGTCTTCCGGTACCATTGCAATACCATATTTTAATGCATCACTTGGATTTCTGATAATAATCTTCTTCCCTTCCAAATATACATCTCCTGTCCATTTTCCAGGATAAGAACCAAAAATACTCGAAACAAGCTCTGTACGTCCTGCACCAATCAGACCTGCAATTCCTAAAATTTCTCCTTTCCTAAGTTTAAAACTCACATTTTTTACTATTCTTCTGTTCTGAATTTTTGTGTCATAAACATTGAAATCTTTTACTTCAAAAAATACCTCTCCTATAAAGTGTTTTTCTCTTGGATAAAGTTGAGATAATTCTCGCCCTACCATCATACTTATAATCTTTTCTTTTGTTAAATTTTTTGCAGAATCAGTCCCTATAGTTTTACCATCCCTAATCACAGTTACAGTATCCGCAATTTCCATTACTTCATCTAATTTATGGGAAATATAGATACATGTAACTCCATTTTCTTTTAATTTCTTTAATATTTTTAGTAGAATTTCAACATCTGCTTCTGTTAGAGAAGATGTAGGTTCATCCAAGATCAATAAGCTTGCACTCTTAGATAATGCTTTCGCAATTTCCACTAATTGTTGTTGCCCAACTCCTAAATTTTTCACTAACGTGTTAGGATCAATATCTAAATTAAATTGTTGTAAGATTTTTTTAGCATTAATGTACATTTGGTCAAAATCTACTATTCCATTTTTATTCGGCTCATTGCCCATAAAAATATTCTCTTTTACTGAAAGCTCCTTAATTAAAGCTAATTCTTGATATATAATAGCTATACCTTTTCTTTCAGCATCTCTAATTGAGTGTAAAATCAATTTTTCACCATTATAAAATATTTCGCCAGAATAAGTACCATAAGGGTATACACCACTCAATATTTTCATCAATGTAGATTTACCAGCACCGTTTTCTCCACAAAGAGCATGGATTTCACCTCTTTTTACCTTGAAAGAAACATTATCCAATGCTTTAATTCCTGGAAATTCTTTTGTAATATTGTACATTTCCAATATATATTCACTCATAAAAACCCTCCAATTGCAGTTTTCCTTTAAATCTTGGAATAAGTAGGGGAAGAGATTCTTCCCCTACTTAATTTATTTACTGTTTTGGCCATTGATCTTTGGGAACATTTTTGTAAACATCTTCTAATTTCTGGAATCCGTCTTTTATAACTGTATCTACCATATTACTCTTATCTACTGCAATAGGAGTTAACAACATGGAAGGTACATCTATTTTCCCATTATTCACTGTACCATTAGTTTCTACTTTTTCTCCTTTCGCCATAGCAACTGCCATTTCAGCTGCTTTTGTAGCTTCCAATACAATTGGTTTGTATACAGTCATTGTCTGTTTTCCTTCTACAATCAATTGGCAATTAGCTAAGTCGGCATCTTGCCCAGAAATTGGAATTTTGCCAGCTAATCCTTGCTCTTCTAAAGCCCTAATTGCCCCTAATGCAGTACTATCGTTCGCATCAACTACTGCATCAATCTTATTATTATTAGCAACTAAAGCATTCTGCATAATTTTATAAGCCTCATTAGTATCCCAATTTTTAGCCCATTGTTCTCCTACAATTTTAATATCCCCCTTGTCAACTAATGGCTTTAATACTTTCATCTGTCCTTCATAAAATAGTTTTGCATTATTATCTGTCGGAGAACCTTCAAGTAAGAAATACCTTCCCTTTGGTACTAATTTGGTAATTGCTTCTGCTTGCAATTCTCCTACTTTTACATTGTCAAAAGAAACATAGTAATCAAGGTCAGAATTCATTATTAATCTATCATAGGCTAAAACCTTTACACCTGCTTTATGAGCTTCTTCCACTATAGGCGCTATTGCACTTCCATCTGTAGGTAATATAACTAAAACCTGTATTCCTTGAGCAATTAAATTTTGGCATTGTGAATATTGCAATTGTGAATCACTATTGGCAGACTGAACTAATACTTCTGCCCCTAATTCTTGTGCTTTTTTCACAAATAAATCTCTATCTTTTTGCCATCTTTCTAACGCCAAATTGTCCATGCTAAATCCTATTTTTATTTTTTCCGGGGCTTTTGTCGATTCGTTAGAAGATGGAGTTGTAGAAGAACTATTTGGTTGATTATTCTGTGTAGTAGCACACCCAGAAAGAACAATTCCTAAAACAAACATAGCCACAAACATCAAAACAATTTTTCTAGAAAATTTCCATGACATACCTATTCCCCTCCTCAAAATAATATATTTCTATAATATTTTTGCTGTAAAAGGTTTTTGTCTTGTGATATTTTTGGACACCCCCTTTTAACCATTTTTTGAGATTCTTTTAAATGTATTTTTTAGTAAGTAATACAAGTCCTTGTAGATAGCATATATTTCATCATATTTACTTACATTTTCTCCTATTGGGTAAACACTATCAGTCACTTTGATGAGTGTACTACATGCCTCTTCAACATCTTTAAATATTCCATATCCCACTGCTGCCATTATTGCTGCGCCAAAAGCTGGTCCTTCAGTCGCATTTACCATGTCTACTCTGACGCCAAAAATGTCTGCAAGTATTTGTCTCCACAACACACTTTTTGCACCGCCACCGCTTACTCTGACTTCATTTATCGGTATATTGAGTTCTTTTATTATCTCAAGTGAGTCTCTAAGCCCAAATGCTACACCTTCAAGTATTGCTCTTGTCATGTGTTCTCTCTTGTGAGTCATGTTTAATCCTATAAAGCTTCCTCTTGCATAAGGGTCACTATGTGGAGTCCTCTCACCCATGAGATAAGGCAGAAATATTAATCCACCACTGCCTGGTGTTACTTTTTCTGCTTCTTCTAAAAGCTTTTCATATGTTATAGAAGAACCATTAAAGTTGATTATGTTATCTATCCACCATTTTAAACAAGCGGCTGCTGAGAGCATTACTCCCATTACATGCCATTTGCCATTAGCATGACAGAAAGAGTGTAATCTGTTTTCTTCATCTACTACATATTTGTCTTGACTTGCAAATACAACTCCTGAAGTGCCAAGTGCAACTGATACTATGCCACTTTTTACTGTTCCTGTCCCTACTGCTCCACTTGCTTGATCTCCTCCTCCGCCTACAACTATTGTCCCTTCTTTTAATCCTGTCAAATCTGCTGCCTCTTTTGTGACATATCCAGTTACCTCCGTAGATTCATAACATTTTGGCATCCAATTATAGGGTATCTCTAACGCATCTAGCATCTCTTTTGACCATTTTCTATTTTCTACATCAAACAACAATGTACCTGATGCATCTGATACATCTGTTGCATATTCCCCTGTAAGTTTGAATCTGATGTAATCTTTAGGTAAAAGTATACGATGAATCTTTTTATATACATCAGGGCGATGTTTTCTTACCCATAATATCTTTGGGGCTGTAAATCCGGTTAAAGCTTTGTTCCCTGTGTATTTTGTCAATCTTTCTTTACCTAATTTTTGGGTAATATAATCACATTCCTCTTGCGTTCTTTGGTCATTCCAAAGTATAGCAGGCAATAGTACATTGTTGTTCTCATCTAAAAGCACAAGGCCATGCATTTGTCCACTTAGCCCTATGCCTTTTATATCATCATTTTTTACACCAGTTTTAATTATTAACTCACGTATGCCATCTTTTGTGGCATTCCACCAGTCTTCAGGGTTTTGTTCTGACCAGCCTGGCTGAGGGTAATATACTGGATATTCTTTTGATGTGCTTCCTATTACATTTCCTTTTTCCTCTACTAAAATTATCTTTACAGCTGATGTACCCAAATCTATCCCAAGAAAATACATATTTTAGCCCTCCGTCATTCACTAAATAAATACTGATTTAATATTGACTCTAACAACTCTTGCTTGCCTGATTTGTTCTCAATCTTTGGATTGTTTAATGCATATTCTTCAAGAGTTTTAAAGTTCGCTTTTCCATTTACTATTTCTGCTCCTATGCCTTCTCGATAACTTTTGTATCTTTCTTCTATAAATCTATCAAATACACCATCTTTAACAAGCTTATAGGCTACTTTAAATCCTTTTGCAAAAGCATCCATTCCTGCAATATGTCCTAAAAATAGGTCTTCTGGTTCAAATGAAGCACGTCTTACTTTTGCATCAAAGTTAAGTCCTCCTTTGTCAAAACCACCCATCTTAATGACTTCATACATTGCAAGGGTTGTCATTCGTATATCTGTTGGAAATTGGTCTGTATCCCATCCTAAAAGCATATCTCCCATATTTGCATCTATAGAGCCTAACATATTGTTAATTCTTGCATATCTTAATTCATGTTGAAAGTCATGTCCTGCAAGTGTCGTATGGTTTGCTTCTATGTTTAATTTGAAGTATTTATCAAGGTCATATTTCTTCAAAAATGCATATACGTTCGCTGCGTCAAAATCATATTGGTGTTTTGTCGGTTCCTTTGGTTTTGGCTCAATTAAAAGCTGCCCTTCAAATCCTATCTCTTTTGCATATTCTACTGCCATGTGCAAAAATCTTGCTAAGTTATCAAGTTCCAATTCCATATCTGTGTTAAGTAATGTTTCATATCCTTCTCTTCCACCCCAAAATACATAGTTCTGTCCTCCAAGTTCTTTTGTTATCTCAAGTGCTTTTTTTACTTGCGCTGCTGCATATGCAAATACATCTGCATTACAGGAAGTAGCTGCTCCATGTACAAATCTCGGATTTGAAAAAAGGTTCGCTGTGCCCCATAATACTTTTGTTTTGCTCGTCTTTAAGTAGTCTTTTATCATTGCAACTATTGTATCTAAATTTTTGTTCGTCTCCCTTAATGTCTCTCCTTCCGGAGCTATATCTCTGTCATGGAAACAGAAAAATGGTACGTCGAGTTTTTCAAATAGTTCAAAGGCTGCTTCTACTCTCGCTTTGGCAATATCCATAGGGTCAGTAAAATGGTCCCATGGCCTTTGCATTGTGGGTGCTCCAAATGGATCTGTCCCATTGGCTGTAAATGTGTGCCAGTACGCTACTGAAAAACGCAAGTGTTCTTTTAAAGGTTTTCCGTCTATTATTTCATCTGGATTGTAAAATTTAAATGCATATGGATTGTTTGATTTTGGTCCTTCATATTTTATTTGTGGTACATTTTTGAAGTATTCCATGTCATTTTCCTCCTTTTTGAAAATATAATTATTTAAAACTTTGCTCCAAGTGCCATGCAATATATGCTTCCATTGTCTCATTTGAAAGCTCCGTGTGGTATCCTGCAGGATCGAATCTTGTAGCAGCAGGGCCAAATGCCCATATTCCGACACTGTTTTTTAATTTTCTTTTCATTTATATAACCACCCCAATAGTTTATTGATTCAACAAACTTATATTATATATATTCGACGTATATTAAAAAAATCCTCCTTTTTGAGTAAAAAAATAAAAAAAATAAAGCCACGGAGTGACATATACTCCAATGGCTTTATTTTTCTACAATTCTTCCTATATCCTATGTTTTTATCTCAAATCTTTTAATATCTGTATTTTTCCCGCAAACAGCTAATACATCACCTTCATTAATCTCATAGTCCGGCCCTGGTGATACAATGATTTCATCATTAAATTTTTTTACCGCTACGACATTTAATCCATATTTTTCTCTCACGTTTATTTCCTTTAACGTTTTGCCAAACCATTCTTCAATTGGAAGAATTTCTGCTATGCTGTATTCCTTAGAAAACTCAATAAGGTCTATTAAATTGCTAGAAAAAACATTTCTGGCAACCCTTATGCCCATATCTTTTTCAGGCATTACAACTCTATCTGCTCCAACCTTATAAAGAACTCTTGCGTGTAATTCATTGTGAGCTTTTGCTACTACATATTTTACACCCAATTCTTTGACCAACATTGTTACCATAATGCTTGATTCCATGTTCTTTCCTATAGCAACTATAGCCACATCAAAATTTTTCACACCTAGGGACTTAAGTACATTTTCATCAGTAGCATCAGCCCTCACTGCATGTGTAACCAAGCCATTCATAGCTTGCACCAATTCTTCATCTTCATCTATAACCAGTACGTCATTGCCCATTTCATATAAAGTCTTAGCCAGACTTATACCAAAACTCCCCAATCCGATAACAATAAACTGTTTCACATTCTCACCTCTGTTTTAGCCTACCATAATCTTTTCTTCAGCGTACTTCATAATAGGTTTAGGTTTTTTCTGCCTTTGTGCCAATGCCAGCGCCAATGTTAAAGGACCAACTCTGCCAGTATACATTGTAAATATTATAATAATTTTGCCAACTGTACTCAATTCGGGGGTAAGCCCAAGTGATAGTCCTACAGTTCCAAAAGCTGAAGTCGTCTCGTATAATACAGTCAAAAAGTTGGATGTTTCAGTAATAGATAAAACCATAGTCACGGAGAAAATAATAAAAACACTTATAAAAGATATAGCTACAGCTTTATAGACTATGTTTCTGCTAATAGTGCGCTTATAAAGTACTGTCTCTTCTTCACCTTGTATAACTGATAACACAGTATATAGTATAACCGCGAAAGTAGTTGTCTTGATGCCTCCACCTGTTCCAGCTGGAGAAGCTCCAATAAACATAAGTATTATTGTCAAAAATTTAGACGCTATAGTCATGTCAGAAAGCGATAACGTATTAAAGCCAGCTGTCCTTGGTGTCACAGCTTGAAATAATGCTGCAAGTATTTTTGTAGGAAAATCCAGTGGTCCTAATGTTTTTGGATTATTGTATTCAAATAAAAATATAAGCAGTGTACCGATGGCAATTAAAAGCAACGTGATAGTTATAACAATTTTTGAATGCAGTGTAAATTTGTTAAAATGTCTATGTTCGTATATATCAAGCAAAACGTAAAATCCTAATCCACCAAATATTATCAAACCCATTACGACCAGGTTTACCACCCAGTCAGAAACATAACCCGTTAGACTCTTAAAATTCCCCATAAGATCAAAGCCAGCATTATTAAATGCAGAAATAGAATGGAAAAAGCCATAATACACCGCTTTTTTTAATCCCATCTGTGGTAAAAATCTCAGAGTCAATATAACTGCCCCAATACTTTCAAATAAAAAAGAAAACATTAATATATACCTAGCAAATTTCACAATGCCTCCGAGGCTATTTGTATTGAAAGCTTCTTGCATCACCAATCTCTCTTTAAAGGTTATCTTCCTACCAAGGATCAACGCGAAAAGCGTTGACATGGTCATAATACCTAAACCGCCAACTTGTATCAGCAACATTATCACTATTTGCCCAAAAACAGACCAATATGTTTTTGTGTCAACAACTACAAGGCCAGTAACACATGTAGCTGATGTAGCCGTAAAAAGCGCAGTTAAAAAATCTGTTCTCTCTCCACTTTTAGTTGCCACAGGTAGCATTAGTAATAAAGTTCCAATTAATATAATAGTCGCAAATCCTAAAGCAAGTACTTGAGTAGGTGTTAGTTTTATTTTTATTATAAAAATCACCTTCCCATGAAAAAAGCAAGAAGCCTATGGAACCACTTCTTCTTTAAAATATCTAAGTCAAATTTTCAACGCTTAAATTATAGCAGATTACTGTCATCGAGTCAATCATGCTATTTCTTTTAGTTATAAAGCCATGGAGCAACTTCTCCATGGCTTATTTTTCCCACTCTGTGTGGAATATTCCTTCTTTATCGACTCTTTCATAAGTATGAGCTCCAAAAAAGTCACGTTGGGCTTGAATAAGATTTGCAGGAAGATTTTCCTCTGTTAAAGCAAAATAATAATCAACTGCAGAATTTATTATCATGAGAGGTATTCTATAATTTCTTCCAATTTCTAGAACTTGATAGACAGAATTTAATTTATCCTTAATAAATTCTATAGACTTATCACTATGCAAAAGATTTGCATATTCTTCATTTTCTCTGATGATATCCCTCAAAAAGTCTAAAATTTTTGCTCTTATAATACAGCCTCCTTTCCAAATTCTTAATATTTCGCTAAGGTCTACTCCATAATTATATTGTTTTGAAGCTTCATAAATGAGCCATAATCCTTGTGAAAATGACATGAATACTCCAAAAAGCAGTGTCTTTTTTAAATGCTCTATCATTTCTTCTTTATTCACAGAGATTGTATTCTTTTCTTTCGAATATAATTTTGATAAAGTTTTTCTTTCTTCCTTGTAATGAGAAATAACTCTGGCCTCTACCGCCAAATTCAATGTTGGTGTAGGAACTCCTAAATCCAAAGAAGTTTGAGCAGTCCACTTTCCAGTGCCTTTTTGTTCTGCTTTATCTAAAATGTAATCTATCAAAAATCCTCCTGTCTCCTTGTCTTTATATCTCATAATCTTATAAGAAATTTCCATTAAATAGGAATTAAGTTCTTCCTTATTCCATTTTTCAAAGACATCGCTTATTTGTTCATTAGTTATATTCAATACCTTTTTCATAAAATCATATACTTCAGCAATTAACTGCATAATAGCATATTCAATACCATTATGAACCATTTTCACAAAATGACCTGCAGAATCGTTTCCTACATATGTGCAACATGCTCCATTTTCAGTTTTTGCAGATACTTTTAAAAGTACATCTTTTATTAAATCATATGCTTCTTTTGTCCCTCCTGGCATTAAAGATGGACCATGTAATGCTCCATATTCTCCACCTGAAATCCCCATCCCTAAAAATAAAATTCCCTTCTCTGACAAATACTTTAATCTTCTAGAAGTATCTCTAAAATTAGAATTACCACTATCTACCACAAGGTCTCCAGGTTCTAAATACGTCAAAAGTTCATTAATCATATTATCTACCGGTTCCCCGGCTTTTATCATTAATATAATTTTTCTCGGTCTTTCCAAGCTTTCTACAAAATTTTTTAAGGCATAAAAAGGATAAATTTTTTCATCTTTTACTTTTTCCTCAATAAATTTCTTCGTTTTCTCTTCTGTCCTGTTGTACACTGAAACACTATAACCATTTCTGGCCATGTTCAAAACAAAGTTTTGCCCCATTACCGCAAGTCCTATTAGACCTACATCATTCTTCATTTTTACTCCCTCCAACTAGTCAAGTTTTTAAACATCGATTCCACCCTTATTTTGGGTGGAATCGATTGATAAGAATTATAGGATTCCTATCCAACCTAATATGAAGAATATAACTACCATCCATCCAAGAACTTTTAGAACCTTTAATCCTTTCTTGGTAAAATACCAATATACCAGCAATACGGTAAGAAGCGGCAACATACCTGGGAGTATTTTATCTAATATTGCTTGCAATTCAAATGCTTTTCCAGAAATTGTCCATTTAAGAGGAGTAGAAATTGATACATATGAGCTTGTTAATACACCCATCATAAAAAGTCCTAAGGTTGAAAGACCTGTAATAAGAGCTTTTAATTTTTCTCCTCCAAGTAACACGTTTACTGACTCCCTACCTAGTCTATACCCAAGTCTTAAGAAATAATAACCATAAGTATAAGTAATTACTGGGAAGAGAATTAAAGGGAATAATGCTCCCATCGCACTACCTGACTTTGCCCAAGGAAGCGCAATTGCTATTAATAAATACATAATCGTAGACCATTCTACAGAATCACCAATACCTGCTAAAGGTCCCATTAAACCAACTTTTGTAGCATTAATGATATTGGGATCAGGAGCTTCTTTCCCGTCGGCAATAGCTCTTGCTCTTTGTTCTTCAAGTGAAAGAGTAATTCCTAAAATTGGTGCTCCACCCCACGTTCCCTGAGTGTTGAAAAATACAAGATGTCTCTTATAAGCCTCTTTTAATTCATTTAAATTGTTCTTATATAATTTTCTTAGAACAGGCATTATACTCCATTGGAACGCTAAAGCTTGCAATCTTTCAAAAGAATGTGGAACTTCTGTGGTAAGCCACCATCTAAACCAGGTAGATTTCAAGTCTTTTTCTGTAACTTTTATATCGCTGTTGGAGATTGTGGTATCCATTTTTCTGCGGGTATCATTATCTTCGCTATTTTTTGTCTCATAATCTGCATTTGTATCATTTTCAAAAACATTTTTATAATATAGAATCACATATATATATGCTGCAATTCCTCCAAAGATAGCGTAGATAAGCGCATTTACATTAAGAGGTTTCAATATTAAAGAGACAAAATATGCAAGAAGATAAAATACCATTAATTCTCTACGCCCAATTACTGCTAATGTTAACGCAATACCTAGAGCAGGTAAACTTCCTCCAACAACAGTTAAAGCATGTAACACACTTTGAGGTATTGTTTTTAAAAATGAATCTATTAAAGGTGCTCCATAGTAAACTGCAACAAACACTGAAGGGAAAAATAAAACCATTGTTATAATAGTAGTTAGAACTACAGATGCAAAGGTAATACCTCTATCATTTAATTCCTCAGCTAATCTATCAACCCAGTGAGTTATAAGAGAGTTAATAAAAAACCTAAAACTTACTAAGTATGCTGCTAAAAGACCTACTGGCACTGCCACAGCAATAGACTGCTCTGGTGTCATTCCTGATGCCAATGCCACAGGAACTGCTACAGCAGTTGCAACAACTGTTTCACTTGGTGTTGTACCTCCAGGTGCAATAATACCCATATAAACCAATTGTATTGTTGCTGCTATAACCATTGCTTGAGGTACATTACCCATAATAAGTCCAACTACAAATCCAGTTCCTACAGCCGTAAAACGAAGAAAACCAGATAAAGTATAACCAATAATTCTTGACTCTACTACAGCTACCCATGCAGCTATTAACGCAGCTTGCAAAACAGTTATTTGACCCATAAACCATTACCCTCCTTTTAGAAATTTTTTATTTAAAACGATCCACTATAACAATTTAAAAACTTGAATAATATTGAAGCTATTCTTTTTTAATAGAGCATATACATTGTTATAGTGAATCAAAATTTTATTTCAACTGCGGAAAATACTTTTCTATAACAGTATTTATACTTAGCTTTTCACTATCTGGCACCATTTGTAAATATATCTCTATGCCAAAATTCCGGTGTAAATTCCATAAAATCTCTGCTTCTTGAGAATTTAAATTTACACTTTGTGTTATAGCTTTTTTGTCTGGCATCTTTGCAACACCACCAATATTGAGAGTTTTAATAGGAATTCCTTCTTTTATCGTTCTTTCTACCGTTTGAATGTCCTTAAAAAGTAAGAATACCTTTTCATCAATGTTAGCTTTTTGATTCCATTCCTTTAATGCGGTATCAACACTTACCACTTTTACTTTTACACCTGGCGGTGCAGCCATCGTATAAATGTTTTTCATAAAATTGTCAACAGCTAAACTATCATCTACAATCACAATGGAAGCTCCTGGAAATCCTTTCATCCATCTTGTCATTATTTGACCATGAATCAATCGGTCATCGACTCTTGCAAATACCACTTTCCACATGCTCTTCCTTCCTTTCTTCTCTAAAACTTAAGTGAACTTTTTTCTATTACTTTAATTCCATCAACAGCTGACTTGTGAATATTTTTTAATAATTCATCAATATCATACATATTAATAGATGATAATAATTCTATCAGCATAGGCATATTAATTCCTGTTATAACTTTTACATCATAGTTTTTCATAACATAAAGCGCGATATTGAATGGACTTCCCCCAAATAAATCTACAGCAATTATCACTTCCTTGTTCTCTCTTAGCTTTTCTCTAACAATCTTTTCAACTTCAGCTCTTAAAAGCTCGATATTATCCCCTAAATTAAGTCCCAAGGCTAACACATTTTCCTGTTTTCCCATAATCACCTCAATTCCGTTTAATAATCCTTTCCCAAAATTTCCATGTGTAATAATTAGTACGAATTTTTCTTTCACTACTACACCTCCGCTTTGCTAATATCTTTAACTTTGAATTTTAAAATACTTCTTTGAAACTTTTTTAAAAGTTGATGTTAACTATACTTTATTTTAAATTTTTATCTGCTTCTTTATAATGCAAAAAGCATGCCAAATAGTGTACTAACTATTCAGCATGCTTTGATTAATTACACATTTAACTCTGCTACTCTATCTTTTATAATATCATATATCAGCCTTATTTCTGATGTAGGAATTTCAATTTTGTACATCTCTTCTATGACACTAAAAGAAGATTTAACGAAATTTATGAACTGTCTATGACACTGTTCAAACTCTTCTAAACTACTGTAAAACACAATGGGCTCTTTCATTACTAATCTTTCAATCATTACACTAACGTGTATATATAAGCTTATTTTTAAATCATTTGAAAGCCTCACACCAATGAATCTTTCTAAATCGGAAATAGCTTTTTCAACTTGAGCAATTATTTTATCAGGATTTAATATTGTCAAATGATGTAACACATTTTGCAAAGAAAAAAGTCTGACTATCGTTTGATTGATTCGCTGAATTTTTTCAGCATCCGCAACCCCTCTTAAAACTTTACTCAATAGTACATCGCCCTTTCCAGCAATCAAATCTTCTAACGACAAATAAGGTATTTCTTTTATGCCAGGATCTGCTGTACCAATAATTAATTTAACATTAAAGTCTTTAAATATCTCGTCTTTTACACCATTACCTTTAAGTCTATTATAATCGTACGCAATTATTTCAATATCTTCATTTACAAAGCATTCTTTTAAAAGTTCTTTTATTTTTACAGCAGTTCCTATTCCCGTTATACAAGTAGCAATAATAGCATTTCTTTTATTTTTTTGCGACTTAATGAGTTTATAACTACTGCTATTTCTTTGGATTGATTCTGTAACAATTTGTTCTATAGGCTGATTTTGCATTATCTTGTTGCCAACGTCTAAAGCCAATTGAGTAGTAATATTATTAATAATTGCTATGTCTCCCTCGACAATGTCAGTCAAAGACTTGTATATCTCCTCTAAAGAACCCATATCAACCAATATAATGATTCCTTTGGAGGTATCTATATTCTTTAAATAATCTTGAACTTTTAGCATAATTTCCTGTGTTGACATCTCAATTGGCATATCAAAAGCTTCAAAAACAAACTGTCCCAAAAGCCTATTGGCGACGCTGGCTATGCTACTGGCAGTTGAATAACCATGGGCTATTATTATAGAATTTATGAGATTTGTATTGTCACTTTTATTTAAACTTTTAATATAAAGCGTAAAATAAATTACAGCTATTTGGTTGAGCTTGACGTCCAGGTTAACTTCAATAAGTTCTACCATTTTATTAGCTATTATAAACTCTTTGGGAAAAACATTTTTCAAAACTCTGTATACCATTTTTATATTCTCAGAATACTTCTCGTAAGTTACATCGCTTAATAAATAATTAATAAAATGCGTCAATACTAAAACTGAATTACCATAATATTTAATCCCATACATATTTTGTATTATATTTAACACATTCTCCACTACGCTTTTGATAGCATTGAAAACTATCGAATCTATATAAGTATTGTCATTTTTAAAAATTATTTTATCTGTAAATTCATTCAAATAAATTAAAGCGTCTTTTTTAAAAGTATCCTCACTTATTTCTTTGCTGCTATATCTCTCAAATAGTTCAAATAGCTTGTTCACTACCTCATAAACCTCTCTATCGTCTCCTTTATCCCATGTTAAATCTTCATCTTTCCTATTGTGAGAAATTAACATGCCGTTAAAGTGAAAATTACTTTTTATTATATCTAAATCAGCCTGCATTTCTCTCGGCAGGTCATATAGATGGATTCGCAATATATTTGTCTTCTCTCTTATGACATGGTTATAGGCTTGAGCACAGCTGTATTTTATGACATTCATAAGCTGGCCAATGTTGCCGGATATTTTGGTCTTAAGAAGAACATTCAATACTTGCTTGCTTATTAAAATATCCATTCCCAGATTTTTTGCCTCATTTTTGTAAAAGTTATAGATAAGTTGTAACCTTTCATGTAAAGGTCTGTCATAAAGGGAAGGAATATTTACAACTAATGGGATTCTTCTTAAAAAAGTCTTTGTAAGAGTTTGCTCAGGGTCTTCTGTTGTAGCAAAAATAAACCTCACTTTCGCCGTTCTCCAATTGCCTGTCTCACCAAGCCTTCTAAATATTCCCTTGTCCAAAAATAGAAACAGTTTTTCCTGCCCTTCTGGCGGCAATCTGTGAACTTCATCCAAAAACAAATATCCTCCATCCGCTTCTTCTAAAAGGCCGGGTTTATCTTTATCAGCACCTGTAAATGCTCCTTTTACATAGCCAAAAAGGTTTGCGGAAAGTAGTTCAGGATTGTTAGCATACTCAGCGCAATTAAATATCACATATGGAGCATTTTCATCTATGGCATTGATCGATTTTGCATATTCGTAAATAAGTTGAGCAATGAAGCTTTTACCTACTCCTGTATTTCCAATAAGCAAAATAGGTAGTCCATTGGGAGGATAGGAAGCAGCAGATTTGCATAATTTCACTTGTGTTTTAAGACTGCCGTTATATCCTATAAGCTTTGTAAAAGGGTCATCGTTTGAAACCTTTACAGTTGAATCCAAAGTTTTAGCCGTTTCTTTGAATTCTTTTGCCTTCTTTTCATAAACTTCTTTGTCTAAAAAATAGACAGGCCTTGTGTTTATTTTTATTATTTTGCCCTCTTTATAAAGTTCATTTAATAAATGGCTTGCCACATTCCTTCTCAAATTCAATTTTTTGGCAATTTCTTGGGCAGTCAATCCCTTCTTTTCTTTAATATTTATTTCTTTTGATAAATCCTTTACTAAATTAAATACTCTTTCTTTGTTTGTCAAGGATGGTCTCCCCTTTAAGATTTCAAAACTTTTGTAAATTATCGTATTAATCTAATCTTATTATAAGTATATCACATAAAAACAAAAATTTTTAAAAGTAATTATTCACTAACCTCTTTTTTAATTGTTTGAGATAAAATCAACGACATAAAAACTACTACAATCATAAATACCAATATTGCAGAAAAACCTACAAAAACGCCAAAGAGGTCGTTTAGTTTGCCAATCAAAAAATTTGCAAACATATTTATGGTTGAGGCTATGGTTACAGTAATACCAATTATAGCACTGACGTGCTTTTTAAATTCTTTCATAATTGTGGCAATGACGGTTGGAAAAATTATTGAATAAAAAAAGCCTGAAATAGAAATTGAAAAGGCTAAGCTTTTCGACAACATGCCTATTGCAATAAACACTGCAGCACAAAGCGAAAAAACTGAAAGGCTTTTAAGACATCCAACCTTTTCGACAATAAAACCGCCAAATAATCTCCCTAATGTGAAAGTTGCAAAGAAAATGGAAAGGTATAGAGAACTTATTGTGTTATCCATCTTATACCATTCCCTTAAAAATGTAACAGCCCAATTTCCTACACCAAGTTCAGAAGCAACATAAAAACCTAACATAATTGCAAAAAGCCACATTCTTTTATTCCCTAATATTTCGCCATAATTTATTTTTTCTTTTATTATATGTTGTCCCTCTTGTATTTTAATAGCCAAAGTAGCCAGTATAAGAGTGAAAGCTAAAGCTGCTACACTCAAATATACCAACTGCCACGTAAAGTTAAAATGAAGCAATTTCACAGTTATATTAGGGGATATAATAGCTCCCACTCCATAAAAAAAATGAAGCAAATTCATCATTATTGCCTGATTCATTATAAATACCAATGCAGCAATGGCATTTATGCCTATTTCCACAGAACCCATCCCCATATTCATAATAAAGGCAAAAAGAAGGAATAAAATAAAATTGGGTGCCATTGAAATTCCAATTATACCTAGTAGTATAAGTAATAAACCACTTAAAAGAACTAATTTTCTCCCTATCTTCTCTGTTAAAAACCCTCCAAAAAAAGTTGACAAAATAAACCCTAAACTTCCTACAGATAAAAACAAACCCATCATTGTATAGTCGATACTATAAAAGGTTTTAATGCTCAGTATAAGGGGTCCTTTGACATTTTCTATTATTCCTATGAGCATCATCAAGAGGTAAATTATAACGATTGTGTATGTATTTTTGTTCAATAAAAATACCTCCCTTGTTTTTACTGTGTATAATAATTATACAGAAAACAAGGGAGGAAAAACAAATTTTACTTGGTATCACGGTTTTTTGTCTTAGATTTTTTTATATCTTCTTTTACTTCTTCTAAGATCCTATAAGGTTTTGTAATTATTCTTACAGGCAGTGAAAACAGAAAAAAGCCAATATCTTCCTCTAACTCTTTTGTCATTCTTTGTGGTTTTGTCAATATCCTTTCTATAAAATCCTCTGCATAGTTCTTTTTAAGGTTTTCTTTATTTATTTCTAGTTCAGTACCGCACTTTTCACATCTTATACTTTTTATCATACCATCTTCATACGTTATAGTATGTTCTGTCTCTTCATTGCAGTGAAGGCAATAAAGCATCGCTTTCATATAAGTGTACATGTTTATCACTTCCTATTTTTTTCATAATTATAGCATAAGTTGTAGTGGATCTTCTAATATTTCTTTTATTCTCTTTGAAAATTTTGCTGCAACAGCCCCATCAATTACTCTATGGTCTGATGACAATGTCACTTCCATTATTGGCTTTATTCCAATTTGTCCGTTTTGTACTATCGGCGTGTCTTTTATTTTGCCTACAGCAAGTATTGCCACTTCCGGTTGGTTTATTATTGCCGTAAATCTTGTTACATCAAACATTCCAAGATTTGATATTGTAAAACTGCCACCACTGTATTCGTCTGGGGTGAGTTTTCCTTCTCTTGCTTTTTCTATAAGTTGCCTTTCTTCATATGCTATTTCGCTTAAACCTTTTTTGTCAGCTTCTCTTATCACTGGAACTATTAAACCTTCTTCTAATGCTACAGCAAGTCCTATGTTTATTTGGTCTTTCAGTATTATTTGGTCATCTTGGACAAAGGAGTTGATTATCGGGTATTCTTTTATTGCGATGCTGGAGGCTTTTATGAGAATTGTGTTTATAGTTATTTTTGTATCTTGTAGTTTTTGATTCAATGTGTCTTTTAGTTTTAATATTTCTTCCATGTTTATCTCCATTGTCACATAATAGTGAGGAGCAGTGTTTACGCTTTGTTTCATTTTGTTGGCTATTATCCCGCGCATACCTACAAGTGGTATTGTTTTTGTATAGGTAACTGGTTGAGACTTTGGTTCTTCTTGAATTGGCAATTGTTTTTGTTGTAAGTTTTTAAGGTATTCTTCTACATCTTTTCTCTGAATCCTGCCAGAAGGGCCACCTCCTTTTATTTGTGTTAGGTCTATTCCGTGTTCTTTTGCTATTTTCCTTGCTACAGGGGTTGCTCTTGGTTTTGTAGGTTTTAAGGTTTGCTGTTGTTCTAAGATAGGTTCTTTGGCTTCTACTGCTTCTTTTTGTTGAGGCTCTTTTTGTTCTTCTATAACGTTTGATTGTTTTAATAGGTCTTCTATGTTTTCGCCTTGTTGTCCTATTATTGCTATTGGCTGGTTTACTTGCACTGTTTCTCCTTCTTTTGCAAGTATTTTTAAAAGAACTCCACTGAAGGAGGCTTCTTCTTCCATTGTGACTTTATCTGTTTCTATTTCTAAAAGCGGTTCTCCTTGTGCTACTCGTTCCCCTTCATTCTTTAACCATTTTGTTATTTTGCCACTTGTCATTGTCATTCCTAATTTGGGCATTGTGACTATGTTTGCCATTGTATCACCTCTATTTATCAAATATGCTTCTTACTTTCTGTACTATATCTTCTGTTTGAGGTACAGCCGCTCTTTCTAATTGTGGGTTGTAGGGTATTGGTACATTTTTACCTGCTAATCTTTGTATTGGATAATCTAAATAGTCAAAGGCTTCACTTTCTACTAATTTTGATAATACTTCTGCTCCCCAACCGTAATTTTTGTTGTCATCTTCTACTATTAGTATTTTACCTGTCTTTATTACTGATTTAACTATTGTTTCTTCATCCAATGGAGACAGACTTTTTATGTCTATGACTTCTGCGTCTATTCCATAGGTTTTGAGTTCTTCTGCCGCTTCCAAAGACCTTGGAACTGTTATAGACCCAGCTATTATGGTTATGTCTTTTCCTTCTCTTTTTATTTCGGCTTTTCCTATGGGTACAATGTAGTCCTCTTCTGGCACTTCTCCTTTTGTCCAGTATAAGAGTTTATGCTCGAAAAATAGTACTGGATTATCATCTCTTACAGCTGCTTTCAGCAACCCTTTTACGTCATAAGGTGTTGCTGGCATTACTACTTTCAACCCTGGAATATGTGCAAATATTGCAGGAAAACTTTGAGAGTGTTGGGCTGCTGCCCCCGTGCCTGAACCCATAGGTGTCCTTATTACCATAGGTACTTTTAATTGCCCTCCTGTCATGTACCTCAGTTTAGCCGCTTGGTTTACTATCCATTCCATAGGAAGAGTTAAAAAATCCGAAAACATTATTTCTACTATTGGTCGCATTCCTACTAGTGCCGCACCTACCGCTGCCCCTACTATTCCTGCTTCAGATATTGGGGTTTCTATTAGTTTGTCTTTGTATTTTTCATACATTCCTTTGGTAACACCAAAAGCTCCTCCGTATATCCCAATATCTTCTCCCATCATAAAGACATTAGGGTCTCTATCAAATTCTTCTCTTATGGCTTCTGCTAATGCATCTATATATAGCTTTTCTGTCATTGTTTCTCCCTCCTTATGCATAAACATATTTTGCTAGGTCTTCTACTCGTGGATCAGGACTATTTATTGCAAATTGATACGCTTCTTCTATTTCCTGCTCTACTTTTTTGTTTATCTCTTCTAGTTCATCTTTTGTTATATCTGTCGTTTCTTCGAGGTATTTTTCAAATCTCTTTATTGGGTCCTTTTTCTTCCATTCTTCTTCCTCTTCTCTTGTCCTATAAACCCTTGGATCGCTCTTGGAATGGCCTAACCATCTGTATGTTTTGCTCTCTATTAGTGTAGCCCCTTCACCTCTTCTTGCTCTATCTACCGCCTCTTTTACTGCTTTGTATACTTCTACTATGTCATTGCCATCTACTATTACACCAGGCATGTTGTAGGACTCTGCTCTTTGGGCTATATCTTTTACTGCTGTGGATTTAGACACTGGATTTGACATTCCATAAAGGTTGTTTTCGCATATATACACAACTGGAAGTTTCCATAAACCCGCCATGTTTAGCGATTCGTGAAACACTCCTTCGTTTGCTGCCCCATCTCCAAAAAAGCAAATGGTGACTTTGTTGTCCTTTTTCAATTTTGATGCTAAAGCGGCTCCTGTTGCTATTGGTATTCCTCCCGCTACTATTCCATTGGCTCCTAAATTACCAGTAGAAACATCTACTATATGCATGGAGCCTCCTCTTCCTTTGCAGTAGCCTGTCTCTTTGCCCAATAGTTCTGCCATCATTTTTTTAAGGTCTGCTCCTTTTGCGATTGTATGTCCATGTCCTCTATGAGTACTTGTTATATAGTCATCTGGGTTTAAAGCTGCACATGCTCCTACTGCCGTTGCCTCTTCTCCTACGTATAGATGGCATGTCCCCCATATCATATTTTTCTTAAAAAGTTCGTCTACTTTTAATTCAAATTGCCTTATTTCTACCATCTTTTGATACATCCATAGCAATTTTTCTTTTGATAGTTCCATAGTTTAAAACCTCCTTTATAATATTATCTAAATTACCTCTTCGTATCGCCTTCCTCAGGTACTATACAAATAAGTTCTAATGTTTCCTCTCCTGTATTTATAAATTGATGAAGTTTATTGGAGGAAATATATGCAAATGAACCTTCTTCTATATCATAATCTGTACCATCAATATGAAGTTTCCCTTTACCCTTTATTACATAGTTGATGTGTGGCCATGGATGACTATGCCTTAAAGTATAGCCGCCGTAACCTATCTCAAATAACCTCATCACATATCCTTCCCAGCCTTCTTTTGGTGTAATTAATACTCTTTTTATGACATTTTTCATATTGTCATCTTTAATTTCTATCCCTTTTACATGTTTTTTATTTGAAACAATCATCACCTAAAACTCCTTTCCTTAATTTTTACCCATTAAAACTTTGATTTATATTAGAATAATTTCATTATCTGTAAAATTACCCATGTTAAAGGATTAGCACCATCACATATACTTGAAATTTCTGTAGCACCTGTAGGGAACTTGAAGGCCGCCTCGGCTGCAGCTTGTGTAAGCAGTGGTGCAACATTTGTCGCAATCCATAATCCTACAGCTATTACTATTGTTCCAATCACAACTGAACGAAATACATTCCCTTTTGTAATTGGTGCAATCATTGCTATCATAAAAGGTATTGTAGCTAAGTCTCCAAACGGTAAAACATTGTTGCCCGGCAATATAACCGCAAGGAAAATTGTAATAGGCACTAAAATCAATGCTGTAGATATAGCAGCGGGATGTCCTACTGCCACCGCTGAGTCAAGGCCAATATAAAATTCTTTTCCTTTAAATCTTTTTTGCATAAAAACTTTTGCCGCTTCTGAAATCGGGATAAGTCCCTCCATAAGTATCCTAACCATTCTGGGCATTAAAAACATTACACCCGCCATTGACATACCTAAGTTAAGAGTAGCTTTTACATCGTATTTAGCCAACACACCTAAAACTAAACCTAAAATTAATCCAATTACAACTGGTTCACCAAATATACCAAATCTTTTACTAATAGTATCGGGATCTGCCTCTATTTTATTGATATAGGGTATTTTATCAATTAGCTTGTTCAATGGAATTGCTATAGGGACATAAGCTGCAGAAAAGCCATGGGGTAACGAGATGCCTGGCAAACCATAGAAATCTTGAACCATTTTAGCTGTCCAATCAGCAAGGAATAATACAATAGCTGCATTAATTGCTGCCGCTATTAATCCTAGTGTCAAACTTCCTGTGGCAGCCGTTACAAGTGCTCCTGTAAAAGCAAAGTGCCAATAATTCCAAAAATCTACGTTTACAGTTTTGGTAAGCCTTGTAGCCAACATTATAATATTAACAACAAGTCCTATTGGAATTACCAAAGCACCCACTTTTGAAGCAAAAGCAATTGCTGCCGAAGCCGGCCAACCAACATCTATTACGTTTAATTTCACTCCCATGTTTTTTACCATCGCTTGAGCTGCAGGGCCCAAATTATTAACGAGTAAACCTATTACTAAATTTATTCCTATAAAGCCTATTCCTATGGTAAGAGCTGCACGAAATGCTCTTCCCGGTTTTTCTCCTAAGATAAGGCCAAGTATAAAAATTATTATTGGGAGCATTACTGTTGCCCCTAAATCTAACAAATACTTAATTACACTCATATTACACACCTCACTTTTTTATTTCTTCAATAATTTCTTTTAAAACTTGTTCTTCTCCAATGCCAGTTATCAAAGGAAGTGCATTAATGCTCTTTTTCCCAAAACTATCCTTTAAAATGGTTGTTGTGACTATAAAGTCAGCATTTTCTGCATAACTTTTAATCTCTGAAACTTTGCATTGAATCACATTTACATCTAATTTTTCTTTTTTACATGCGTCTAAAATCTTTTCTGTAACAACCGTTGAAGTTGCAATTCCTGTCCCACAGGCCACTAGAATAGTCTTCTTTTTATCTACTCCCATGATGTTAATTCACCTTCCCTACTTGATTTTTTAATTCATAACTTTCTATTACCTCTATTACCTCTTCACCACCCTTCACACTTAAAATTTTTTGCAGTAACTCTTCGCTTTGTATTAATTCTACAAGCTGCTGCAGTAATTTCACTTGACTGTGAGCTGAGTTTAAAGCTATCATAAATACTATCCTTATGTTTACATCTTCTTGTGGATTAGCCATATTCTTAAATACCACTGGTTTAGAGAGTGTCGCTACAGCAATTGCTGGCTTTAAAACGTGTTCCGCATCAGTATGAGGTATTGCTACGTTATTACCATTAAGAAGCAATCCTGTAGGAAAAGTTCTTTCTCTATTTACAATTCCTTCCAAAAAACTCTCTTTAACATAGCCATTTTCTAGCAACTTTCTATAAAGTATCTCAAATACTTCTTCTTTGTTTTTAGCTTCTAGGTTAGTTACGATTAATTCTTTATGAAAAAACTCTGTAAGCTTCATTGAATATTACCTCCTCGTTGAGTCACTATATTTCTTTTGCAAAATCCGTGCCAATAATTTGGCATCTTTTGTACTATCTTGTAAGAATATTTTTTATTTCGCCAGGATTTTTAGCATTCTTCATAGCATTTAATATTTTTTCATTAGTTAAAATTTGATACAAATACATAAAATAATCCTTTGAATCTTCCTTTAGCGCTATCATGAAGACCAAATCTGCCTTAAATTCTCCTTCCCAATAAATAGGTTCTTTTAGTTTAGCAATTGCAATGGCAGGTTTTATGACATGTTCTGGATAACCGTGAGGTATCGCAATTCCTCCTTTTAAAAAAGTCGCCCCCATTGATTCTCTTTTGTATACACTTAGTAAAAACCTTTCATCTACATAGCCTTTATCTTGCAATATCTCCACTAATTTATCTATGACATCACTTTTCATAGAAATATCTAAATCATGAAAAATAAGGTCTTCCTGTATTACTTCTTGTAAAGGATTTTCTTTCTCTAAATTGACAATTTTTTTGAATTTTTCAATCCCTGTGCCATGTAAAATATCTTCAACAGATATAAAAGGTATACTTTTTATGCCGGGATTTATTGTACCAACAAAAGCTACCACTTCATTTTCTTCTCTTATTTTTGAAATTTCTTTTTCAATATCTTCCTGCCTGAGCATTCCAACAGGTATTATTTTGTAATCATCTTTTAGTTGTGGTAAGACATCTTCAATATATTTCTTTATTTTTAACGCTGTTCCCTCTCCTGTAATACATACAGTTACAATTGCTTTTGGAAGCTTATCTTTACTCTTTATACCTTCAACTCTTCCTATATATGTTTTATCTACGTCTAACGCATCTGCTATTTCATCTAAATTAGTATCAGGTATAATAGCTCTTCTGACAGCTTCCAACACCATAACCGTATCTACTCTTCCTACCACTCTTGTAGGTATCCCTGTCCTTTTGGTTATAATTTCGCCAAAGGTAATAAGTGAACCCATGTCAACCAAAATAATGCAGCCTTTGCCTTCGTCTATTCTTTTCACTACTTCAATTGTCCTCTCAAGAACAGATTCTGGGCTTTCATCAAGAGCCATATCTATACCGACTGCATGATTTACCCCTAAGAGTTTATTTGCCACCTCTGCCATGCCACTTGCAACATGGCCGTGCGTAAGCACAACTACGCCCACTCTGCCTTTAGTTATTTCTTTGTCCCCTGAGAATGTCCTTAGATACATAGCAATAAAGCCCACTTCTTCATCAGGCAGCTGTATTTCTAATTCTTTGTTAATTTGTTTTGCCATAATTTTAGCAATAGAATACTCAACAGGATATTCTTTCACTATGTTTTCAAGTTGAGGATTAATTATTGGTTTGCCGCTTAATATTCTTTCATAAGCAGCACTTAAGTGTATAGCAAGGGAATAAAAGAGATTATCCTCTAAGTTTTTAAAACTTTTTTTAGCAATCTCGTATGCTTTTTCAACAGCATTTACAATTTTTTCTCCTACTATGTTTGTCAATTCTTTTTTTGAAATTGTTATGTTAGATTTTACATTTACAGCAAATTTCTTCAGCTCCGCCTCTATCTCTTTCCCGAGAATTTTATCTATCTCCTCTTTTGTAAGTCCTTGTCTTTTTAAGTCAATAAACCTTTCTTCTATAAATTGATATATTTCATCAGGCAGCATATATCTATCTTCTTTTGGATATAACTTAATTTCCTTGTCAGGATACACCATAATGTCTTCATTTGAATATCTTTCTATTTCGGGATCTCTTTTATTTACTCTGATTATCCCCATTTTTACGTGGTTAGGTAAATCTGAAAGGTCTATTGTCAATGAAGAGCTTTTACTCCCTAATGAATTTAAAAAGCTCCTCGCACAAGCAACTTGAATATCGCTCCTTAGCTGCCCTATATTCCCCGGACAGTCATAAAGCATAAGAGCTCTTACTGCCTCTTTTTTTACAATAATCGATTTATTAATTCTAAAAGACTCTTTTGAGAAAAAATGATGTATAATTTCATATCTTTCTTGGGGAGGTCTTTCTGAAAGAGAAGGAAGTTCTATCACCATAGGAATTCTTCTCCTAAAAGTAAGTAATAGCGAAGATTCAGGATTTTCAGTAGTAGCAGCAATAAGCATAATTTGTGCCTCTCTAGTACTTTCTGTTTCCCCTAATCGTCTGAATTTTCCTTTGTCCAACAAATAAAAGAGTATCTCTTGTCCTTCACTGGGGAGTCTGTGGACTTCGTCCAAAAACAAAATTCCACCATCAGCTTTTTCTACCAATCCCGCTTTTGCAGTATCAGCCCCTGTGAAAGCGCCTTTTACATAACCAAAAAGTTGCGCCATGAGTAGTTGTGGATTATCCGCATAATCAGCACAGTTAAAAACTACAAAAGGCGCATTTTCATTAAATCTTCCAGACTCTATTGCATAGTTGTACATTGCTTCAGCCAGCTGGCTTTTTCCAGATCCAGATGGTCCTACTATTAAAGTATGCAATCCATGGGGAGGATAAAGTACTGCAGCTTTTGCAAGGCTTATCTGCACTTTAAGACTTCCTTCGCTTCCAATAATCTCTTTAAATGAGAGTAAGCTTTTAGCTGTTTTAGGAGTTTCAAAATTTACAGTATCGTTTTTAATAGTACTTCGTTGCACTAAATTATCTGCAATTTTATCTTTCAAAATTTCCTTTTTTATTTGTGTAGCTACAAAACGAGAAATATTATATCCTAAATTATTTAATTGTTTTGTCAAATTTCTATCTGAAATATTTGGGTGCTTTGAAATTATTTTTTTTGCATCTTCTAAAAGGTAAGGTTTTCTTCTTTCTCTTGAGTCAGGAATATTATTTTTCAGTCTAAATTGTGTCACATCTTCTCTTTTAATATTGAGAATTGCGGCTATTTGGTCATCTGTTAAAGGATTCTTTTTATCCTCTTTTTGTATAATTTCAAAAATCCTTTCAATCATAGTGACAAGCCTCCCTTCAATGTATATTATGCAAAAAATATACCATAAATATGGCAGGAATTGTAGCGGAATATTTAGTAAATTGCATAAGTTGTGAACAAAAGTTTTTAGATAAAATAAAAAAGACCTTAATAGGTCTTATGGCATAAAAAGTATGGTAGCATTTGTATTGGTTTTTAAGTTAAGCCCTCATTGGATAAAAAATCTTTTGGTGATATTGCTTTATTAGTTATTTTTTGGAATTCATCATCTCTTGTAATAATCAAATCACCTTTTAATTTTTTCAAACATTGCATTTGTAGAGCATCTTCTAAATCTCTAAACTCCTTAAAATTCATTGCTCTCTTTATGTCATGTTTTGTTATACTCACTACTTCTACTATACTTAACAAAGCCTCTAATGTTTTTATGCTATCATTGTGAGAAAGGTTTTTATTTATGAAATAATATATATCTGTAATTGAAAAAGCAGCTAAATAAGCATCTATCTTTTTTTCTTCCGCTAATTTTAATATGTTATAAGCATCTACGTCAAAGGGAGTTCTTTTTAATAAAACATCAAGAATAACATTAGTATCAATTAACACTTTCATCATTTAACCTATTATATCCATATTGTTATTTAACGGGTAATCTTCCCTCCCCTTTAATTGTATTTATTTCTTATTCTTTCTTCCCGTATTTGCTCAGCAGATATATTTTTGTTAGGATAGTCAGATAAAATTCCATACAAAAAATCTGCATTTGGAGTACCTTCTTTTTTTGCTGGAATAAGTTTTGCAACTTCACGTCCATTTTTCGTTATAATAATTTCTTCTTTATCAACTAATTCCAAGTATTTACCAACTCTTGTTTTGAATTCTGTAGCATTTACTCTCATTCTTATCACCTCTTTCACTATTTTCATTTACTATATTATCATATTATTCAATTTGATTATATTACCCAATATAGAAATAGTCAATATACAAAAAACAAAAATAACCATTTCTTTAATTTATACACTAGAACAAATATCATAAAAGAAAAACTACTTAAGTTCCATAAAAGCTGCCATACTGCCTGTCATGCCTTTGTCTCTTCTATAGGAATAAAATTCACTATTGCAATGGGTGCACATTTGGCTTACTGTAATGTTTTCATCTGGTATGCCAGTATTTATAAGTTCAATGTAGTTGGTAAGCTGTAAATCCAACATCCATTTGCCCTCCGCCTTTTTCACAAGAACTTTTTCCCATTCATCAATAACATCTTTAATTTTATTCGCAACATCATCACCTACTTCATAGCAGCATTTGTATATAGAAGGGCCTATCCCTACAAGTATATCTTTGGGATTTGAGCCGTATTCTTCTTTCATGGCATTAACTGTTTTAGGCCCAATGTAGGCTACTGTGCCTCTCCATCCTGCGTGTGCAAGGGCAATAACTTTTTTGACAGGGTCTAAGAAAAACAAAGGCACACAGTCGGCATAAAATGTAACAAGAGGAATGCCTCTTTCATTAGTCATAAGGGCATCTACACCAGAGATATCACTTCCACCAAAGTTTTTGCCTTTATCTTCGTAAGTCACCTTTTTTATAACATCACCATGAACTTGCTCTGAAAAAACCATATCTTCATATGAAAAACCGCCAATATCACATATTATTTTAAAATTTTCATAGACTTCCTCTTTAGTGTCATATCTTTTTAAGCTTAAATTCAAGAAAGCGTATTTGCCTTTGCTTACACCGCCAATTCTAGTAGTAAAAAGGTGTTTGACTAGCCCTGTCTTTTCAAAAGAAGGTATTGTGTAAAAAACTACTCCTTTTACCTCATTCCTTTTAAAACCTATTTCCAAAGTATCACTCCTTTTTATGCCATATTAATTATTTTTTTCTTTTTTATCTTTGTCATTTTTCCCTTTTTTCTCATTTTCAATTCCAAAAATTTTATCCGTCCATTTAACAAAAGCTATCAGAACTAATAAAAGCAATATTAGAGTTACCACCGAAATTATGGAAATTATAACAAAATACTTTTCCATTAAATTTCTCTCCTTTATCTCCCGTTGATTTCTCTAATAATATAATACTATAAACGTTGTCAAAAATCATTAAAAATTTTAAAAAAAATAGCAGGATTAACCTGCTATTTTAGTTCAATAAGTTCATAATCTCTTGTACCCAAGCCAATTTCTTCGCCGTATTTTAATTGTAGTTCTCCTTTTGTTTCAGGGTGCAAAGCTTTAAATTTGTCTTCTCCAGGATTCATGCCATATCCCGCTTCTTCTAAAGCTGTGCCTTTGTGGCCAAATTGCTGATTCACAAGGTCATAGCTTGCCTGATCTATGGCAACAGGGTCAAAGGAAGCCAATATTCCTATGTCAGGGACAATCGGCGCATCGCTCCAAGGCGTACAATCGCAAAGTGGTGTAACATTCATGACAAAATTTATAAAAGCAATTTTGTCTTTTTTTGTAGAATAAGCGCCATATGCGTATTCCGTCATTCTCTCTACAAAAGCATCCATATCAGTTCCCCATTGAGGCTTTATCACGCCATATTGACAAATGGACACGCATTCTCCACACCCTATACATATAGAAGGGTCAATATAAGCTGAACCATTGACCAAAGATATCGCATTTACGGGGCAATTCCTGATACACATTTGACATGCGGTACATCCCTTTCCTACAACAGGCTGCACTGTTGAATGCTGCTGTTGTTTTCCTGCCGCAGGTGCACACCCCATAGCTAAGTTTTTGATGGCTCCTCCAAAACCAGCCAATTCATGACCTTTAAAGTGTGACATTACAATCATTGAGTTTGCAAAAAAAATATTTGAAGCAATTTTTACAGTATCAAAATGTTTTTTGTCAATTTTCACTTCTACAGAATCTTTACTTAAAATGCCGTCAGCAATTATTATTGGTGCATTTACAACAGCATATGCAAAACCATTTTCAATTGCTGTTGTCAAATGGTCAACTGCATTTGAACGACTACCTTTGTAAAGAGTATTTGTATCTGTTAAAAAGGGCTTTCCCCCATGACTTTTAATTTTGTCAACCACTTTTCTTACATATATAGGGTTGATGTAAGCGTTGTTTCCCTTTTCTCCAAAATGAATTTTTATAGCTACCAAGTCATTTTTATCAATAATGTTTTTAAAACCTGCTACATCAAAAATTCTCGCTACTTTGGAAGACAAACTACTGCTGGCTTTATTCGCTCTCAGATTGTAAAAATATACCTTTGATTTCATGATATCACCTCATTTTTAAATTAATTTCTTACAAGTTTAGAATTTACAAATTTTATGCCTTTTTTAAAATAAGAGAGGGCAGATTTGTCAGTGATTAATACAATGGCAGAGTAAATTATAGTTCCAATTAATATGGTCATAAACAAGACTATAACCTCATAAATTCTTTTATCTGACGGCATCTTAATAATCATATTATTATACACAAAATGCACTACAACCCCCATTACAACTGATGCAAACATTGCCCTTATAAAACTCATAAACATGTATTTCCCGCCTATTTTACCAAGTTTTCTTTTTAAAGAAGTAAATAAAAGAAAAGTAGCAAATATGGCTGCAATAGAAGTAGAAAGAGCAAGTCCTCCTAATTTTAAATATCTTACCAAAATTAAATTAAGTGCAATATTTAATAATACAGCCATGGCACCATTTATCATGGGAGTTTTTGTGTCTTTCATAGAGTAAAAACTTCTACTTAAGACATCTCTAAGGCCATACGCAGTCATTCCTATGGCATAATAAAAAAGGGCGATTGAGGTAAGATATGTGGACTTCTCATCAAAAGCTCCTCTTTCAAATAATACTTTTATTATAGGCACTCGGAGTACCATTGCACCAACTGATACAGGTATTAATACATATAAAATACCACTTACTACAAAATTTAAACTTTTTAGAAAACCTTCTTTGTCGTCTGCTACTGAATGTTGCGATAAAACAGGATATATAGCAGTTGCAATTGATGTTGAAAAAACACCTAATGCAAACGTCTTAAGCCTATTGGCATAACTCAATGCCGCAATACTTCCGTCAGGCAAAAAAGAAGCTATCACTCTATCCACATAAACATTTATAGTCTGCACCCCTGTCCCCACAAGCACAGGCATTGCTAATAAAATGACTCTTTTTACTCCTTCATCTTTAAAATTCACTCTCAACTTGAATCTGTAACCTAATTTATATAAAACAGGCAAATGAACTAATGTTTGTATAAAAGTGGCGATAATTGTAGAATAAGCTACTGCAGTAATTCCAAATTTGCCCCCATATAAAATTGCTACTGTTATTACAATAATATTGTAAGGTATACCAATCATGGCAGGAACAGTGAAATGTTCCATCGCCTGAAGAGCACCAGTAAAAATATTAGATGCAGCTATCAACACCATTGTAGGCAATAATATAGTCGTAATCTTTACTGTCAACTCAAATTTTTCTCCAGTAAAAGCTGGCGCCACAAATTTTACAAGATAAGGTGCGAATGTAAAACCCAAGAAAGTTAAAATTACTGTTGCAACCAATACAACACCTAAAAGGTTATTTATAAAATCAAATGCCTTTTGCTTTCCTTCTTTTTGAAAGTATTCGGTAAATATTGGCACAACAGTGGTAGCTATTGCGGCAGTTACCGCCACAAAAAGTGTCATAGGTATAACAGTTGCTATATTGTAGGCATCCATGGAAACAGAAGTACCAAATTTAGCAGCAAAAGTTATTTCTCTCAAAAATCCAGATACTTTACTTAATAAAGTTATTATCATTATGACGCTAGCTGCTTTTACAGCTTTTTTAGCCGTCGACATATATTAAGCCTCCTATCCTTCTTCAGTCATTATAAACATAAGCTCTGCAGTAGCTGCAACTTCATCTCCAACTTTTGCAACACCTTTAGCTTTAACAAGCCCCATCTTTATAGAATCTATTAAAACTTCTAAAACAAGTTGGTCTCCCGGCCTTACTACTTTTTTGAAGCGGCACTTATCAATCCCTGTGAAAAGCCCTAATTTACCTTTGAATTCTTCTATATTCATAACAGCAATACCTGCTACTTGTGCCAATGCCTCAACAATAAGAACTCCTGGCATTATAGGATTGTCTGGAAAATGCCCTTGAAAAAAAGGTTCATTAGCTGTCACATTTTTTATTCCAACAGCTTTTTTACCTTCTTCAATTTCTATTATTCTATCCACTAATAAAAAAGGATATCTATGAGGAAGAATTTTTCTTATGTCTTTATTTTCCACCCTATGTTTCAGCTCTGTAAAACCTATAAAGATCTAAAATTATCTACAATATTTATAGGTTTTACTCATACACTCAAGCCTTTATGGCTTAGTGTACATAATGGCATCTCTCTACAATGCCATACCGTGAGCCAACGGTACTTTTGTTCACTCCTTTCTTTAAGTCAAGCAACTAATTTCCCATATCGGAAATGTAGAGTAGTTACTTGACTTATTTCTTTGTAATTTAACTCTTTATTCCCTTTATACTTGTTAAATATGTTTATGCTTGAGTTTATATCTCTATCTAATTCCATACCACATTGGCACTTATACACTCTTTTGGATAAATTCATATCTTGTTTTCTACCACAATTTGAGCATGTTTTAGAAGTATAGGCTTCATCGATATAGACAATATTAACACCATGCAATTTTGCCTTGTATGTTAATACTGTCTTAAATTTACCCACTCCCCAATTTTCCTTTATACTTCTGTTTAGAGCTTTCATTTTAGATTTTTTTACCATCTGTTCTTGAGACAGATTGCCTAATATTATTTCTTTATTGTTTAATACTAAATACTTTGTTATTGCATGAATGAAGTGTTCCTGCTGTTTTCTTCTCTTTTCATACAACCTGTTTAATGTTTTTGTAAGTTTTTTATATCTTCTACTTCCTTTTTTCTTTTTATCTCTCATTGACCTTACTTTATCTATCTTCTTGTTCCAGTATTTATCGTATCTTGGATTTATAATCTCAATAACTTTACCATCTTGGCTTATTCCTGTTATAAATTTAGAAATACCTAAATCAACTGCTAAAATATTGTTTGAATTGTTTTCTATTTTCTCTACTTCATAGGTTATTGAAAGCATATACTTATTTCTTGACTTTATTATCCATACTTCACCATAATTTTTAGGTATTTCATTAATATCTATATCAAACTCATAAAAACCCAACTTAATTTTATTGTCATTTATTTTTACATATTCTTTCGGTGTTTTTAATGGGTAAAAGTAATCTTTATTTTTATATCTTGGAAGTTTAGATTTTTTACCATTTGCTCTTTTCTTTAAACAATTCTTATAATCTGTATCTAAATCTATGCAAACTGCGTGTAAATGTTTTGCATATACTTTAGCATACTCTGTATTTTGCTCTCTTAATAATTTAATCTGACTTCTTTGCTCTGACATTGTTATAGTTTTACCATAACAGTTATAATATTCAATCCTCTGGCGTAGATAGGTGTTGTAAAGTATTTTACATAAGTTACTATCCCTCTCTATACACTCTATTTGTTCTTTTGTTGGGTGTATAGCTATCTTTTTGCATAGTATAATTTTTTCTTCATTCTTCTTGAATCTCACGCTCAAGCACTTCCTTTACCACTTTTTTTAACTTTTTTTGTTTATAACTTCTACTACATTTGAGATATAATATGATTGAGGTGATTGTAATGTATTCAATAGGTGAGTTTTCTAAAAAATTAGGAGTATCAATACAAACTTTGAGAAATTGGGATAAGGAAGGTATATAACGTATCCAATAGGTTTTTATATATTTTTATATATTTTTGTCAACTGTTTTAACCACCTCTTTTTAGCGGAATTAGAAGATATGACAAAACAGTGGCTTATCATTGATTATATCACAAAAAAATGAAAAATAAAAAGGGCAAGCACCCTTTCAAACTTTCTTAGAAAGTTGATTATATATTTGGTCAGCCAGTCCAAAAGAACCATTTTGCGCCAACATTTCAGCATATTTATCGTATAACATAGAAGTAAAAACATCCTTCGCCAGGCTATTTCCGGTCAATGAATCTTCTGGAATTGTCTTTCTCATCTCATTTAACATAAGCCCTATAAAAGTCGCCTCTAATTGCTGACATACTTCTTTAAGTTTTTGCTTGTCTTTGTCTTTTATTGCCTGTTGTATTATTCGTTCAAAATCACTTCCATCTTTTCGCAAATCAATTTGCAGTTTATTTACAGCATTATTACTTATAGGATTTATTTCCATGCAATGTCATTCCTTTCAATTATAACTATCTTCTCAGATTATTTGCAATTCCCAGCATTTCATCAGCTGCTTGTATAGCCTTTGAATTTATCTCATAAGCTCTTTGTGCCGCAATCATATCCACCATTTCTTTAACAATTTGAATATTGGAGGTTTCTAAAAATCCTTGCATGACTTTACCCATTCTTCCTTCAAAGTCATCTCTTGTACCAGGCTGTCCTGATGCTTCTGTTGGCTCATAGAGATTACTACCCACACTTAAAAGTCCCTGAGTATTGACAAAATTATAGATTCCTAAAGTAGCTACTTCTTGAGTAGTTCCGTCAGGATTTTTTACGCTTATCACACCCATAGGTGATACCGATATATCTTTTTCAGTGCTGTCAAAAACTATGGGATTACCGCTGTCATCTAGTACGGGATACCCATCTGCTGTTACAAGCATCAAATTATTCCCATTAGGACTCAATTTAAAGCTTCCATCTCTTGTATAATAAACCTTGCCATCAGGTCCTAAAACTGCAAAAAAGCCTTCTCCATCTAATGCCAAATCCAAAGGATTGTCTGTCTGCTGGAGACTTCCTCCAGTAAAATCTTTTACAATTGCTGATAGCCTTACTCCTACCCCTACTTGCATATTGACAGGTTTACCTTGGCCACCATAAACATTTTCTCTTTGTAAAGTTTGGTATATTAAATCTTTAAACTCTGCTCTATCCCTTTTAAAAGCAGTAGTATTTACATTTGCTAGATTATTCGCAATGACATCTACATTAAGTTGCTGAGCAGTCATACCAGATGCCGCAGACCACAATGCTCTCATCATAAGCTTTTACCCTCCTTATACTTTTCCAACTTCGTTAACAGCTTTTCCAAGAGTCTCATCAAAAGCAATTACAACCTTCTGATTTGATTCATAATTTCTCATCACGCTTATCATATTTACCATTTCTTTAACTGAATTCACATTTGACTGTTCTAAAAAACCTTGTTTTATTTTCCCTGTTGCAGGAATAACCTGTACATTGGTACTGTTATCTATAAAAAATAAATTATTGCCCTCTTTTCTTAAACCATCATAATTATCAAAATCCACAATTCTAAGCCTGTCCACAAATTGACCATTGTTTATTATATTACCCATCTCATCAACAGAAATGTCTCCTTGTGACAACTGTATAGGCCCATTTTCCCCTTCTACAATATATCCTTCTTGTGTAACTAAATATCCATCTTTTGATAAAGTAAAAGAACCATCCCTTGTGTATCTTTGACCATTAGGGGTATCTATCACAAAAAAGCCATTGCCATCTATCGCAAAGTCTAACTTACCATTGGTTTGAGAAAAAGCCCCTTCTTCAAAATTTGTATGAAAAGTATCAACTAACACCCCGTAATCCATTCTTCCAATTTTCCCGTTAGGCGGTATGTTATCGCCCCCATGTCTTGTTACTTCAAAATTTGGAAAAGAGGAAGTAACTACCACATCTCTTTTATATCCTACTGTATTAACATTTGCAAGATTATTCGCCAAAACATCCATTATCTTAGTTTGGGTAATCATCCCCGAAGAGGCAGTGTAAAGCCCTCTTAACATAAAATCACCTTCTTATTTATCGATTTTGTATACATCAATTACAGTTTCTGATTTTTCTAATAATTCAAGAGAATCCAATGCTTTCCCCGTACCTAAAACCACACAACTTATAGGGTCATTTGCAAGATACACAGGTGTATTCATCCTTTCCCTTAAAAGCCTGTCCATTCCTTTTAGCAACGCTCCGCCCCCCGTGAGTACTATCCCTTTGTCACTTATGTCCGCCGCTAATTCAGGAGGTGTTCTTTCTAATACACTGTGTACAGCTTCAACAATTTCTTCAAGAGGCTCTTTTAATGCTTCACATATTTCACTGGAAGTCACTTCTACATTTTGAGGCAAACCAGATATTAAGCTTCTCCCTTTTACTAGCATTTTCTCTTCTTTGCCATCAAAATAGGCAGTACCTATATTTATTTTTATTTCTTCTGCCATTCTTTCTCCTATTATGATGTGATACTTTTTCCTCATGTAACGGATAATTGCCCCATCAAAATTATCACCTGCTACTTTAATATTTTTAGACACCACTGAACTCCCCAAAGAAATTACAGCTATGTCAGTGGTGCCTCCTCCAATATCTACAATCATATTTCCACTTGGCTGTGATATATCTAATCCTGCTCCTATGGCTGCTGCAATAGGTTCTTCGATGAGATAAGCTTTTCGCGCTCCTGCTTGTAATGCTGCATCAATGACAGCTCTTTTTTCTACCTGTGTTACGCCACTTGGAATACTAATCATTATTTTCGGTCTTAATAAAAACCTTCCCCCACAGGATTTGTTTATAAAATACCGAAGCATTTTCTCTGTAATCTCGTAGTCAGAAATTACTCCCGCCCTTAGAGGCTTTATAGCTAATATATTCCCTGGCGTCCTGCCTACCATTCTTTGTGCTTCTTCGCCAACTGCAAGAATTTTATTAGTAGTTCTATCAATTGCTACAACTGATGGTTCTTTTAAAACAATCCCTTCCCCTTTGATGTAGACCAGGACAGATGCCGTGCCAAGGTCAATTCCGATATCCTTAGAGATCGCAAACATCCAAACACACCTTTCTTATGTATTTCGACAAAAATGGCATCCATTTAAATTATCGACATTAATGCCGAAATGTTTAATTTATTATCAATTTATTAATTCGCTACAAATTTACAAAATCCTCTTTTATTTTCTTAAAATTTATTGTTCAGTTTTTGATATTTTATTTTGGTGGCTTTTCCTCCTCTTATATGCCTTTCTGCTTTATTTTTACTCAGAATCTCTCTCACTTCTTTATATAATTCAAAATTTATATCAGGAAGCCTTTCTGTCACATCTTTGTGAACTGTGCTTTTGCTAACTCCAAAAACCTTTGCAGCTTCTCTTACCGTTGCTTTGTGTTCTATTATGTATTTTGATATTTCCAAAGTTCTTTCTTCTATGTAATCTTTCAAAACCAAAACCCCCTTTAAATTTTTCAAATCTCATTAATATGTATATGCCAAAACAAAGCCATTAGAATATTTATAAAAACAAAAAAGACTTGAATACGGAAAATATTCAAGTCTTTCTTAAACAGGTGTTCTTATTTAAAATATGCTATTGGGTCAAAAGGTATTCCATTTTCTAAAAGTTCAAAATGTAAGTGGGGGCCTTCTCCAACTTCAAACTTTGCCGATACTCCTATTTTCCCTATTTGCTGTCCTCTTACTACTTTTTCTTGTTCCTTTACTAAAATCTCATCGTCTAAATTTGCATACCGCGTTTCCCATTTTCCATTTTTTATAACAACAGTATTCCCTAATTTTGGATCTTTATATACTTTTGTCACAATTCCATCCATAGCTGACAATACAGGTTCTCCTAAGTTTGATCCAATATCTACACCTTTATGAGTTGTCCATTCTTGAAGGGTTTTTGAAAATACAAGCTTATCTTTGGCAAATTCTAATATTATGTCTCCATTTACAGGCTTCAGTAAAACTAATTTCGCAGAAGATAAACTATTATCCTTTTTTATAGTAGAGGTATTACTTGCCATAGCAGTTGTTACTTTACTGTTTGTTAAACTATCATTTTTCCCTGAACTTTTAACTTCGTCACTATTTTTTGTTACTGGTTGAAGATTTTCTTTTTTGTCAGATACGTTACTTTCTTCTTGTTGACTGATAACAGTTGTAGAATTATTTTGCTGTTCTTTTTTTCCCTGAGCTTGCGCTAGTTCTCTTTTATAACCCCAATCACTTTCAATAGCCGAATTAATTTCTTCTTGCTGTGCTTTTTTGAGTTCTTCTAATTTTTTTAAATTATTATTAGTAACATATATTGATGTAGCGGCTATCACTACTATGGATAAAAATAATACTATGTAAAAACCCTTTCTATCAAAAAATCTTATTAAATTTTCCCTGTTTATTCTCACATTTTCACCTCCAAATGGTATTTTAACCACTAACTTAATTATTTATACAAAAAATACAGCACTTTATCAGTGCTGTACAGTTTGTTGACAAAGTTAAAAAATATTCAAAGTAGATATTTTGCATCGGCGCTCCGATGTTCCAAAGTGACAAAACTAAAGCTCGACCTTTAGGTTCCGGCAGGGTACCGGGCACAATCGGCATCCATGCCTTAAGGTGCCCGCCTTCGCCATCCATGGCTTCGGCCCTGCCTCCACCCTCGGTCTTGTTAAGTTTTGTTACCGCTTTGTAACAAGTCGCTCCTTATGCAAAATATCTACTTTACGAAAGTTTGTCTACAGTCTGTACAGCACTTTATCAGTGCTGTATTTTTAATAAATTTTCGATTTTTACTATTTCTACTCCTGTATAATAGTATTTCAATATTTCATCAAATTTTTTACCCTGTTTTGCCAATGCATTTGCCCCATATTGACTCATTCCCACTCCGTGACCATAACCTATGACAGTTATTACAATGTTATTTCCTTGTGCCTCAAAGCTAAAATTTGTAGAGTTTAGATTAAATACCTCCCTTATTTCTTCTCCGCTAAAGGTTATATTCCCTATTTTCAACGTTTTAACGTGCCCAGCTTGTGTTTTTTCTACATCTTTTACTTGATTTAAAATATTGCTACTATTCAACTTCAAAGAAGGCTCTTTTTGTTTTAATTTATTTATAAATTCCTCTTTTGATACCACAACAGTAGTTTTATATTTTGATGCTACTTCTTCTCCAGGAGAAACAACACTTCTTAAATAGGGAATTTTGCTATGCCATACCTCCTCAGAATTTTCTGTTTTTCCTCCACTTATAGCATGATAAGCTGGCACAATTAAAGCATCATCGTAAACTAATACAAGCCCTTTTGTATCTTCTACTGCTTGAGATATTTTAGCATAGTATTTATCAAAATTTTCTACCCATTTTTCCTTCAGCTCCCCCTCAGATTGCCATGCTTGGCAATGTTCAGAATCGGTGCACACATCAGCCCCCGGATGTAACTCGCAGCCCTTACCTCCCAAAGCTATTTCTTTTGAGAGCGCATAAGTCCTCGCTGCAACAGCTTGTGCCTTTAAAGCTTCCATTTCAAATTCTGCAGGCATTTCTGCAGCAACTACTCCTTTTACATACTCTTCTAAATCCATTTTCTGGATTTTGTTTTGATTTGTTATAAAGACATTCACTGTATGGTACAAATCTGTATTATCTAAATTGTCTAATTTTACTAGCTTCCCTCCATCAATAAGCTTGACCTCACTCGCAGGTGTTGAGGAAGTTTTGTGAGAATTAAAACCAAAAACTATTATAGAAGGTAAAATTATTAAACTAAAAAATATTAAAGAAATTCCATAAATGGCATATTTCATTTTTCCCCTCCGATTGTGAACTACTAAATAAAATATATGTCCTTATGTATATATTTATTCTATCTAATTAAGCCCTCTTATCACCCCTACCTCTGTCTACAAAAAAAAGGGATTTCTCCCTTGTCTCAGGTGGCAGCTTCCGCCATCCGTGGCTCCAGCCCCGCCTCCGTCTTTTGAGCTTGCTAAGTTTCCCGGCACTCAAGTAAGTATGATTG